>DASXWX010000262.1:0-2006 GCA_036503395.1 Candidatus Limnocylindrales bacterium | reverse complement strand
ATGGGTCCTCGCGGCAGACCAGGGCACGCTCGACCCGCACAACTGGCAGGCCGTCGACCGGATCAGCGTCGACGACGGCGGGCTGGCGGCGACCTACCACTTCGCCGACGTCACGCCCGACTGGCTCGCGATCGTCGGGCTCAACCCGCCGTTGCCCGAGCACGTCCTCAAGGACCTGCCGGCGTCGGCGGCCGCGTCGGCCTTTCCGCTCTCGGCGGCCGCGGCCGACCTCGTCGTCGACGGCCCCTTCCGCTACGCGTCCGCCGCCCCCGACGAGGTCACGCTCGTCCGCAACGAGCGCTGGGTCTCGACAGACCACCCGCCGTACCTCGAACGGCTCACGTTTCGCACGTTCGCCGACGACAAGGACCAGCTCGAGAGCGGCATCGAGGACGGTTCCGTCGACGTGGCGCTTGGGCTGACCGCCGACGACCTGACGGTCCTCGGCCGGGTGCCGGCGGACCGCGCCGCGATCGACGTCGTCCCGACGTGGCGGCTCGAGCACCTCGATCTCAACACCGCCGGCGCGGGTCCGGGCCAGGGTCTCGCCGCCCTAAACGACCGGACGGTCCGGGCCGCGGTCGCCGGCGTCATCGACCGAGCCGGGCTCTACGCTGCGACCTACCCCCTCGGCGGCGAGCGAGTCGGCCAGGCGTGCTCGATCGCGCCCGCCAACAGCTTCTGGGTCGCGAGCGGGGCCGGCGATACGTGCCCCACCGTCGATGCGGCGACGGCGTCGGCGGCCCTTGACGCCGCCGGCTACCGCCCGGGCGGCGATGGCACACGGATCGATCCGAAGACGAACGACCCGCTCGCGCTCCGCTTCTGCACGACCGACGACCTCGCCCATCACACCGCCGTCCAGTACCTCGGTGACTCGCTCGCACGGATCGGGGTCCGGATCGACCCGATGTACGTGGACTCGGCGACCGTGCTGTTCGCCGACTGGGACGACGCGACGGACGCGACGGCCTGCAACCTCGCCCGGGGGACGTTCGATGCGGCCCTCTACTCGTCGTCGCTCGGGCTCGATCTCGTCTCGGACTACTTCCTGAGCCTCCACTCGAGCCAGATCCCGAGCGCTTCGAACGACGGCGCCGGCTTCAACTACGTTCGCTATGACGGCAACCAGATGGACGCCGCGCTCGAGGCGCTTCGCGGCGCGATCGATCCGGACGACGCGCTCGCGGCCGTCGACCGCGTACAGCAGCTGGCCGCGGCGTCCGATGCGACCGTCCCGCTCTACTTCCGCCCCGCCGTCGCCACGATCGGGGGGCGCGCGCACAACGTCGAGCCGACGCCCGCGGCCCCGGCCGGGATCGGCTCGGACCTCTGGAACGTCGAGGACTGGTGGGTGGACGCCGGCGGCTGACGGCGGAACGTTGGGACGGGGAAGCGGGTATGTCATGATGCGCGAGCATGTCGCTCGAGCGCGGGCACCGATCGGCGGCCGTCGAGGTCGCGGGAGGTTCGGAACCCTCCGGCGCCTGAGTATCATGCGCGGGTCCTGTGAGCCGTCAGTTCCGACGTTGCCGGGCGTCGTGCCGGAGGCGGACATCGAGTGAGGAGGAGCACCAGGACATGCTGAGGTTTCGTCCAGCGGGACTGATCGCCGCAGCGGCGATCGTCTTCGCGGCCTGCCAGGGCGCTGCATCGCCCTCGCCAACGAGCGCCCCGTCGAGCGCGCCATCGACAGGCGCCTCGGCCCCGGCGTCGTCGTCGGCACCGTCCGAGTCGGCATCGGCGTCGATCAAGGAGGGCGGCGACCTGATCGTCGGCCTGCCGGGCGACATGGTCGAGGCCGACCCGTCGCTCGTCAGCGACAGCAACTCGTCGTACATCCAGCTGAACGTGGTCGAGGGCCTGCTCGGTGTGAAGCCGGGCACGCTCGGCGACGTGATCCCGGTCCTGGCCTCGGATCTGCCCGAGAAGAGCGCCGACGGCCTGACCTACACGTTCAAGCTCCGCCAGGGCGTGAAGTTCCACGACGGGACCGACTTCAACGC
>DASXWX010000261.1:0-1923 GCA_036503395.1 Candidatus Limnocylindrales bacterium | reverse complement strand
GCCACGGCGCTCGTCGAGGGGACGCTGTTCGAACCGGGCTTCAAGGCGAAGTCGGCGCTCCAGCAGGCCGAGAAGGAGGCGATCGCCGACGCGGCCGCCGCGCTCGTCGAACCGGGATCGGCGGTCTCGCTGTCCGCCGGGACGACGACCTTCGGGCTCGCGCGCCGCCTCGTCGAGGTCCCACGGCTGACCGTCGTGACGAACTCGGTGCCGGTCGCCGACGTCCTCTACCAGGCGGGTCGCGCGGACCAGACGATCATCCTGACCGGCGGCATGCGGACGCCGTCGGACGCGCTCGTCGGACCGTTCGCCGTGTCGGCGCTCCGGACGATCCACGTCGACCTCGTGTTCATGGGCGTCCACGGGATGGAGGACCGATCCGGCTTCACCACCCCGAACCTTCTCGAGGCCGAGGCGAACCGGGCGTTGATCCAGACGGGGCGGCGCCTCGTCGTCGTCGCCGACCACACGAAATGGGGCGTCGTCGGAATCAGCTCGATCGCCCGTCTCGACGAGGCGGACGTCCTCATCAGCGACGACGGCCTGCCGGGCGAGGGTCGCCGCACGCTGGAATCGAGCGTTCGGGAGCTCATCCTCGTGTCGGGCCGCGAGAACGCGACATCGTTGGCGATCGGAGCCGCGAGCTAGGTGTGGTCCGCCGCCATGCGGGCGGCCTCCCGGCAGCGCAGGTCCGTTACGATCGGCGCGACCTGAGGTGATGCCGACGTGCTGATGCCCGAGACGATCCAGCGCGCCCCGAAGGCGTTGCTCCACGACCACCTCGACGGAGGGCTGCGGCCCTCGACGATCGTCGACCTCGCGCGTGAGTTCGGTTACGACGGCCTCCCCACGACCGACCCGGACGAGCTGGCCGCCTGGATCCGGCGCGGCGCGGACCGCAAGAGCCTCGAGCTCTATCTCGAGACGTTCGAGCACACGATCGGCGTCATGCAGGAGCGCGACGCGATCGTCCGCGTCGCCGCGGAATGCGCGGAGGACCTCGCCGCGGACGGTGTCGCCTACGCCGAGGTCCGCTATGCGCCCGAGCTGTCGACCGAACGCGGGCTGACGCTCGACGAGGTCGTCGAGGCGAACCTCGAGGGGTTTCGCCTCGGAGCCGACCGGGCGTTCGCGGCCGGAACCCCGATCGTCATGAAGGCGATCGTCACCGCGATGCGGCAGGCGGCGCGGTCGGTCGAGGTCGCAGCGTGCGCCGTTCGGTGGCGCGACGCGGGCGTGGTCGGGTTCGACATCGCCGGCCCCGAGGCCGGTTACCGCCCGACCCGACATCTCGACGCGTTCGATCTCGTCCGGCGCGAGAACTTCCACATCACGATCCATGCCGGCGAGTCGTTCGGCCCGCCGTCGATCTGGGAGGCGCTCCAGTTCTGCGGTGCGGAGCGGCTCGGGCACGGCGTCCGGATCGTCGACGACATCGAGGTTCGGGACGACGGATCGGTCTCGCTCGGCCGGCTCGCGGCGTTCGTCCGCGATCGGCGCGTCCCGCTCGAGATGTGCCCGACCTCGAACGTGCACACAGGCGCCGTCGGGTCGATCGCCGAGCACCCGATCGACCTGCTTCGTCGGCTCCGCTACCGGGTGACGCTCAACACCGACAACCGGCTCATGTCGAACGTCACCCTGTCTGGGGAGTTCGCGGCGCTGGACGAGGCGTTCGGGATCGGGCTCGGCGAGATGGAGTGGCTGACGATCAACGCGCTGAAGTCGGCGTTCGCGCCGTTCGACGAGCGGCTTCGGCTCATCAACGAGGTCGTCAAGCCGGCATACGCGCACCTCCGGGCGTCGGAGACCCGGGTCGTCCTGGGCTAGGCCGATGGCTGGGCAGCGCTGATGGCCCGCGTCCGGCCCGAGGTGGAGCGGACCGACCACCTGGCGCTCACGGTCCAGGATCTGGACGCCACG
>DASXWX010000260.1:0-4731 GCA_036503395.1 Candidatus Limnocylindrales bacterium | reverse complement strand
GCTCGAGATGCTCGAGGAGGCGCGAGTCGAGGCCGACCCCACCCGACGGGAACGCCTGCTGACCTTCGTCGTGGTCGGCGGCGGCTCGACCGGAGTCGAGGTCGCGGCGGAGCTCAAGGACCTGCTCGAGCTCGCTGCGTCGAGCTTCCACGACGTGCGTCTCGAGCCCCGGGTCGTCCTCGTCCACAGCAAGTCGATCGTGCTGTCGGAGCTCGGGGACCGCCTCGGGCGATACACGACGCGGAAGCTGCGCGATGCCGGCATCGACCTCCGGCTCGATCGACGGGTGCGCGGCGTCGAGATCGACCGGGTCGAGCTCGACGACGGGACCGAGATCGGTTCGGCGACCGTCGTAAGCACGGTCGGCAACGCGCCCAACCCCGTCCTCGCGGAGCTGCGGGGCGCCCACGACGGTCGTGGCTGGCTCACCCCGGACGCGACGTTCGCGGTCCCCGGCCTCGACGGTGTCTGGGCACTCGGCGACTGCGCCTCGATCATCGACCCGCACACGGGCAAGCCGATGCCCGCCACGGCCCAGCATGCGATCCGCGAGGGCCCGCACGCCGCCCGCAACGTCCTCGCCGCGCTCGAGGGGGAGCCGCAGACTGCGTTCGCCTACGGCCAGCTCGGGATGCTCGTCTCGATCGGGCGGTTCAAGGCGGTCGGCGAGGTCCTCGGGATCAAGGTGAGCGGGTTCGTCGGCTGGTTCCTGTGGCGCTCCTACTACCTGCTCCGGCTGCCGACGATCGACCGCCGGCTGCGCGTCGCGATCGACTGGACGCTCGACCTGATCCTCAAGCGCGACATCGTCGAGATCGGGGTTCGGCGGACGCGCGCGCGTCCCGGTGAGGCCGCCGGCGAGATCGCCGGCGAGCCGGTCTCGGTCGGCGCCCGGCCCGAAGCCCCCGACGAGCTGATCGTGTGAACGGCGTGACCGCCTAGAGGCCCTGGCGGTCGCGTGCCTCGCGTTCGGCGTCGTGGTACCGGTCACGGGCGGACGACTCGGCATCCCGCGCCGTTGCGACGGCCTCATCGGCCTCCTGCAGCCGCTCGTCACGATTCTCCACGGCCAGGGCTCGAGCGCGGGTGGCCGCCTCCCGCGCCTTGTCCGCCGCCCGCTCGGCCGACCGCGCCGCCCGCTCGGCCATCTTGGCGATCTCCTCCGAGGCGAGCGCGTTCCGGTCGCTCTGCTCGGCGGCGCGGAGCGCGAGGGCGGCGAGTCGCTCGGCGAGCTCGGCCGCGCGCGTCGTCTCGCGCCACTGTTCGAGGAGCTCCGCGGTCGTCGGCGTGCCGTCGTCCATCGCGACAGCATCCCACATCGGGCGCCATCGCCAAACGGCCGGGGCCATAGAGTCGTCCCGTGGCATCGTCCGGCCGCGCGTTCGTCCTGCGCCACACGCGACTCCGACCGGTGTCCGCGCTCGACGGGATCCGGCTCCATCTCGCCGACGAAGTCCTGCCGCTCTGGCACGCGGCGCAGCTCGAGACGGGCGACGAGGATGCGCCGCTCCCCTACTGGGCGTTCGCCTGGGCCGGCGGTCTCGCCCTCGCCTCGTACCTGCGCGACCATCCCGAAGCCGTCGGGGGGCGGAGCGTGTTCGACTTCGGCTCCGGGTCGGGCGTCGTCGCGATCGCCGCGGCACGGGCCGGCGCGGCCCAGGTGACGGCCTCGGACGTCGACCGGTTCGCGGTCGCGGCGATCGGGTTGAACGCGCGGGCCAACGGGGTCCGGGTGACGGCCGTCGGCCGCGACGTGCTCGACGACCCACCGCCGGAGGCCGACGTCGTGCTCGCGGCGGACTGCTGGTACGAGGGCGGGTTCGCCGCTCGCGTCCTGCCGTGGCTCCGACGATCCCGCGCCGAGGGCCGCGACGTTCTCGTCGGCGATCCGGGCCGGCATTACCTGCCGCTCGACGCGCTCGAGCCGCTCGCGACCTACTTCGTCAGGACGACGACCGAGCTCGAGGACCTCGACCAGAAGCGGGCGACGGTCTACCGGATTCGGCCCGACGGGCAGCCCCGGGAGGGTAATTGTCGGGACTAGGCGGGATCGGGCTCCGGCAGGGTGGTCGAAGCGATCGCGGCGGAGGAGGGCGTGTCGAGGATCTCGAGCGGGACGGCCTCGTAGTGGACGACCGTCCACTCCACCAGCAGCTCGTCGTGGCGCGTCGCACTCGGCGATAGGACGGACCCGCCGGTCGCCCGTGCGATCGCCGACCAATGGCCCCACACGGACACCGTGACGAAACGCTCGGCTTCGGTGCCCGGAAGGCCGAGGTAGAGAGCCCGCGGTCCGGTCCCCGACGCGACGTCGAGACGCGTTCCCCGCTCGACCTCGGCGACGTACTCGTCCCGCGCGCCGGGCTTCGTCCGGCCGAACACCAGGCGGATGACGCGCTCCTCGGCCGGACCCCGCGGCTCGACGACGAGCCGGAGGGCGACGACATCGAGCCGCTTGTCGGTCGTGTCGCCGAAATGCTCGGGGTGGAACGTCGGCCGATCGAAGGTCTCGCCGACGGCAGCGGCCATCGCCGCCCGCGAATCCCAGGTCGATGCCACGATGCGCTCGCCCGTCTCGTCCGGACCCTGCCGGCCGACGTGGATCGCGCGAATGCCGCGAAGCGTCGCCAGGTCGGGGAGCATGACGTCGCGCAGGGTCCGATCGAAGGCGGCGTGGACCGGGCGGAACCGGAACAGCCGCAGGACCGGGCGCTCGGCACGACCGGGCACCACCCCGCCGTTTCCGAAAGACGCCTCGCGGTCTCCCATGGTCCCCTCTCCGACGCCGCTGCAGCGGCCCGTTTGCGCGACCCTACTGTGTCACACCACGATCGCCGCCGGGAGCCGGTGGCAGCCTTCCTAGCTGCGCTTGGTCGACGCCGATCGCGACCGCCTCCGGGTCGTCGCAGAGGACTGTGACCGGCCGTCCTTCGCGGCGGCCTTCCGCCGCCGAGGCGTCGGGCGGTAGCTGGCCGCTCGCGCCATCTCCTCCTCGCGCTCGGTCATCTCCTCTTCCGTCTCCTGCTCCACGGTCAGGTAGTCGTTGCGCGCGTCGTCGACCGCCCGGATCAGCTCGTCGAGCTTGAGGTGAAGGGCCTTCGTCGTTCGGTTCTGGCTGTTCTGGATCACGAACACCATGAGGAACGTGACGATGGTGGTCCCGGTGTTGATGATCAGCTGCCACGTGTCGGAGAAGCCCGCGAGCGGCCCCGTCAGCGCCCAGACGACGATGATCGAGGCCGCGAGCGCGAGCGCGAAGGGCGAGCCGAGGACGCGCGTGAGCGCGTCCGCGGCGCGGTTGAAGCGGTCCCGCATCGCCCTCCCCGTCTCTCCCCCGTCGGTGCAGCGGAGGCCATTCTGCCGCTCGGGACGCTACAGCCACACGTGGGCGGGCCACGATCGACATGCAACGATGGTTGCGAACGACCTCGGCGGACGCAGCGCGCAGCGCTGGCGGTCATCAGACCGACGCATGAGGCCGAGACGATGAGGGCCCATGCAGAACGAGCGCCCAGGGCCGATCCTCGTCGTCGACGACGACGCGAAGATCGTGCGCCTCGTTCGGATGTATCTCGAGCGCGCCGGACATCGCGTCGTCGAGGCGACGGACGGTCGGTCGGCCCTCGCCGCGATCGCCGGCGAGGAGCCGGCGCTCGTCGTCCTCGACCTGATGCTGCCCGAGGTCGACGGTCTCGAGATCCTCCGCGCCGTCCGCCGGACGGACCGAACGCCGATCGTGGTCCTGTCGGCGAGGGGCACGGCCGACGACAGGATCACCGGTCTGGCCGCCGGTGCCGACGACTACGTCCCGAAGCCGTTCTCGCCGGCCGAGCTCGTGCTTCGGGTCCAGCGGGTCCTGGAGCGAACGTCGGGCGGCCACGCGACCGCCCCGACCGCGGGCGTGCTCCGTCTCGGACCGCTCATGGTCGACCCGGACCGGCATGACGTCCGCGTCGACGGCCGCGACGTTCGCCTCACCCCGGTCGAGTTCCGGATGCTCCGCGTTCTGCTCGAGGCCGACGGCCGGGTCCTGACCCGCGAGCGCCTCCTCGACGCGGTCTACGGCGACGAGGGCCTCGACGTCCTCGACCGGACGATCGACGTTCACGTCCGCCGGCTCCGCGACAAGCTCGGCGACGACCCCGAACGGCCGCGGTTCATCGCCACCGTCCGCGGCGTGGGCTACCGGACAGTGCGTGCCGACTCGCCGGCAGAGGCGCGCGAGTGAGGCGACCGGGCGGCATCGGGCTGCGGATCGCGGCCGCGTCGCTTGCGGTCGCCATCGTCGCGGTGGCCGTCCTGGCCGTGGGCGTCGTGGTCGTCGGCGGGCAGACGTTCGCCGACCTCATGCGCGTTCACGGGTCGTCGACGCAGGAGTCGCAGTCGATGTTCGAGACCTCCGTCGTTCGCGTCCTGCTGGTGACGGCGGTCGTGGCCGCCGTGCTGGCGCTCGTGCTCGCGGCGGTCGTCGGGCAGCGCCTCGCGGCGCCCCTCAGCGGCATCGGCCGGGCGGCGCGGCGGATCGCCGAGGGCGACTACGCGAGTCGGATCGCTCGGTCCGGCCCGGAGGAGATCGTCAGCCTCGCCGACTCCTTCAACCAGATGGCCGCCGCGCTCGAGGAGCAGGAGCGGATGCGGCGCGAGTTCATCGCCAACGCGGCCCACGAGCTGCGGACGCCGCTGACGAACCTGAAGGGCTATCTCGAGGCGCTCCGCGACGGCGTCGTCGCG
>DASXWX010000259.1:0-14224 GCA_036503395.1 Candidatus Limnocylindrales bacterium | reverse complement strand
GGCTTCGTGCGCTCGAACTTCTTCTTGGCCACGGCAGTGCGCTCTCACTCCTCTGGGTCGGTCGCTCGCGGCCGACGGTCCTTCTCGATGCATGTCTTGCGGGGATGGAGCCCACAATCGGACTCGAACCGATGACCTCTTCCTTACCAAGGAAGTGCTCTACCGACTGAGCTATGTGGGCTCGAGGCGGATCGCCGTTGGTCGGTGCGGGCAGGGAGGCGATCGCGGTCCCAGTCCCGACCCCGGGCGCCCTCGGTCGAGACCGGCGGCGCGCGACTTCGCGTTGGAGCCGACGACGGGACTCGAACCCGGAACCGGCGGTTTACAAAACCGCTGCTCTGCCAATTGAGCTACGTCGGCGCAGCCCTAAACAAGGTCTGGACCTGTCAAGGGATGCCGGCGAATGATAGGTGAGGCCCCCCGGAGGGTCAAGGCCGTGACGGGCCGCGACCGACCTCAGTCGGCATCCCCCGGCAGCAGGTCGCCTTGCGCGTCTCCGGCGTCTTCCGCCGCATCGTCCACCGGCGCGCGGTCCGCCGGCGTCTCGTCTACGGGCGCGTCGTCCGGAGTGCCCATGGCCGCGCCGTCCGGCGGGATGGGGCCGGGGGCACCGGACCGCGGACGCGCCTCGCCAGGGCCAGGTTCGCGGCGCGGACGCGCGCCTTCCGGGTCGCGCTGGATGGCGGCCTCGAAGACGAGGATCGAGCCCGCAACTGCCGCGTTGAGCGAGCCGACGGCACCGACCATGGGAATCCGCATGAAGGCGTCGCACCGACGTCGGACCGCCGGCCCGAGTCCCTGGCCCTCGGAGCCGATGACGATCGCGATCGGTCCGCGGAGGTCCGTCTGGCGCGCCGTCATCGGCGCGTCCGCCTCGCTGCCCACGACCCGCACGCCGCGAACGTGGAGATCGGCGAGCGCGCCGGCGAGGTCGTCGACCGGCGCGAGCAGGAGGTGTTCAACGGCACCGGACGAGGCCTTCACCGCCGCGGGCGTCAGCGGCGCCTGCCGATGCGTCGGAAAGAGGACGCCGTGGACGCCGGCCGCCTCGGCGCTCCTGAGCAGCGTGCCCACGTTCTGGGGATCCTCGAGCGAGTCGAGCACGAGCACGAACGGCGGCTCGCCTCGCCGTCCGGCGAACGCGAGGATCTCCTCGAGAGACGCGTAGCGCCGCGGCGCGACGACGAGCGCGACGCCCTGGTGGCCGTCGAAGCCGGCGAGGGCGGTGATCGTGCCTCCCTCGACCTCGACGACGGGGATCCGGAGGTTGGTCGCGTGGAGCACGATCCGCTCGAGGGCCTCCCGGCGGGAGGGAACGACGAGCAGTCGACGCGCTTCGCGGCCGGCGACGAGTGCCTCCTCGACCGGGCGCCGTCCGGCCACCAGCTCCTCGCCATCGCCGACGAGCCCCTCCGTCCCGACTTCCGGCGGTCGCGCCGACCGGCGAACCCGATCGCGGTCGCCGAAGCGCCGCTCCGGTCCCCCCGGCCGGCGTGGCCGCATCGAGCGCTCCTCGAACGCCGGCGGCCGCCCGAACGGTCGCTGACCGCCCCGGAACGGTCGCTCTCCGGGCGGGCGTGGGCGCCCACGATCGGCGGGCCCGCGTGATGCGGGTCGCCCTCCGGGACCCGAAGGCTCGATCGGCGCGGCCCCTTCGCCCTCGGATCCGCGCCCTTCGCGCCAGACCTCGCGCCGCGGCCTCTCCCTCGAAGGCTGATCCGGCCGCCGGTCGGGCGGCCTCCATCCGGCTGGCCGACCGGGTCCGGCTGGCCGCGCCCACGGTCGCGCGTCGGGTCGGTCCGGGCGGCCCTCGCTCGGCGGCCGACCGCCGGCCCAGCCGAGCCCGCGTCGGCCTCCACCCGGGCCGCGCTCGCGGTCCGGCGCCCGGTCCGCCGGGCGATCGTTCGGCCGCTCGTTCGGTCGGTCGTTCGGTCGCTGCTGAGGAAAGCGCGGACCGCGTCCTCGGCCACCGCCGGATGACCCTCGGCCCGATCGTGACGGTCCACCCCGATCGCGTCCCGCCTCGCCCCGCGGCCGCCGCCGACGCTCGTCCTCGTCGCGATGCCCGCCGTCAGTCATGAAGAGCCGCCGCGGCTCGGCGCCAGCGCTGCCCGTCGCGGGTGTCCTCCACGGCGATGCCATGCTCGGCGAGCTCGTCACGCAGCCGGTCCGAGGCCGACCAGTCACGCGCCGAACGGGCGCTGGCCCTGGCGTCGAGCAGAGCCCGCAGCTCCGGCTCGAGCTCGTCGCGCCGACGGTCGCGCAGAATCCCGAACACGCCGTCGAGGTCGTAGAGACGATCGAGCGCGCGGGTCGCGTCGGCCGTGGACAGCGACCGGCTGTCGATTCGGCGGTTGAGCTCGCGGACGAGCTCGAACAGCCCGCCGAGGGCCGCCGAGACGTTGAGGTCGTCGTCGAACCCCGCTTCGACCGCCGCCCGACCTTCGTCAAGGATTCGGTCGAGGTCGAGGTCGTCGGGCCCGTCGGAGCGATAGGCGTCGAGTGCGGCGACGAGCGCGTCGAGGCGGGCGACTGCGCCGGTCGCGGCGGCGAGCGACTCGTCGCTGTAGTTGAGCGGCATCCGGTAATGCGCCGCGATGAGCGCGTAGCGCACCGCCCTCGGATCGAGACCGGACTCGAGCACGTCGGCGACGCGGGCGATGTTGCCCGTCGACTTCGCCATCTTCGACCCGCCCATCTGGAGGTGGGCGCAATGGAGCCAGGTCCGGACGAACTCGCGGCCCGTTGCCGCCTCGCTCTGGGCGATCTCGTCCTCGTGGTGGGGGAAGACGAGGTCGACCCCGCCGGTATGGATGTCGAATGGTGAGCCGAGCGCCGCCATGCTCATCGCCGAGCACTCGACGTGCCAGCCAGGCCGACCGGAGCCGATCGACGTCTCCCACGATGGCTCGCCCGGCTTCGGCCCCTTCCAGAGGGCGAAGTCGCGGACGTCGCCTTTGCCGTACTCGTCGGCCTCGACGCGCTCGCCGACCCGGAGCTCGGACGGGTCGAGCTTCGCCAGCTTGCCGTACGCCGGCCAGGAGGCGATCCGGAAGAAGATCGAGCCGTCCGGCGTCCGGTAGGCATGGTCCCGTTCGACGAGCGTCTCGATCAGCTCGACGATCTCCGGGATGTGAGCGGTCGCGCGCGGCAACGCGTCGGGCGGCGTCATCCGGAGCGCCTGGGCGTCGACGAGGAACTGGCCGAGCCACCGTTCGGCGAGCTCACCCGTCGTCACGCCGGCGGTTGCGGCCCCCCGAATGATCTTGTCGTCGATATCGGTCACGTTCATGACCCAGGTGACGCGGTAGCCGCGATAGCGGAGGTAGCGAACGAGGAGGTCGGCGAAGAGGAACGAGCGGAAGTTGCCGACATGGGCCGGCCCGTACACCGTCGGCCCACAGCTGTAGATGCGGATCTCGTCGTCGCGAAGCGGCTCGAGCGGTCGCGTGTCGCCGCTGAGCGTGTCGTGGAGGCGGATCACGGTCGACGGTTCGGCGCGGCGGAGCCGGCGGCGTCATGGCCGGCCGACGTTCGTCCCACGGTGGCCACGGCGATCGCCTCGATCGCCCGACCGGCCCCCGTGTCGGCGCCGAGGTTGCCGCTCGAGGCCTTGATTCCCACGGCCGCCTGATCGAGATCCAGGAGCTCGGCGATCGTGGTCCGCATCGCGGCCAGGTGCGATCCGATGCGCGGGCGGGCGGCCTCGATCGAGACGTCGACCGCGAGCGGCGCCCTCCCCGCCTCCGCGAGCGTCTCGAGGACGCGTCGGAGGATCGGGCCGCTCTCGATGCCCCGCTCGGTCCGGTCGTCGGCCGGGAAGAGGGAGCCGAGATCGCCGAGCCGCGCCGCGCCGAGCAGCGCGCCCGCGACGGCATGGAGCACGACGTCGCCGTCCGAATGGCCGTGGAGGCGAGGTCCCGGCAGCCGGAGGCCACCGAGGGCGAGCGGCTCGCCCGGCCCGAACGAATGTCGATCGCGGGCGAAGCCGATGTCGTGCTGGGCATCGCCGACGGGAGTCACGGCGCGGGATTCTACCGGCGCCGACGGTCCGGGCCGCCGGCAACGGCCTATTCGAGCCTGGGCTGGGAGAAGATCATCCGTCCGGCGACGGTCTGGAGGACGCGCGTGACCGTCACGTCGACGTCGCGATCGATGAACCTGCCGCCACCCTCGACCACGATCATCGTCCCGTCGTCGAGGAAGCCGACGCCCTGGCCCGCCTCCTTGCCCTCCTGGATGACCCGGACCCGAAGCGTCTCCCCGGGGAGCAGCGCCGGCTTCACCGCGTTCGCGAGGGAGTTGACGTTCATCACCCGGACGCCCTGGAGATCGGCGACGCGGTTGAGGTTGAAGTCGTTCGTCAGGATCGCCTTGCTCCGCGACTTCGCGAGCGCGACGAGCTTCGCGTCGACCTCGGCCAGCGCCGGAAAGTCTTCGTCGGCGATCTCCACCGGCGTCCGCTCGTCCTTCTGCAGCCGGGCGAGGATCTCGAGGCCGCGGCGCCCGCGGTTCCGGCGGAGCGTGTCCGAGCTGTCGGCGATGTGCTGGAGCTCCTCGAGCACGAACCGCGGGATCACCAGGGTTCCATAGATGAATCCCGACTCGACGATCTCGGCGATCCGCCCGTCGATGATCGCGCTCGTGTCGACGACGATATGCGGCTCGCCGGGACGGGTCGTCTCCGCGCCCTCGAGGGAGCGCTGCCGGAAGAGGCCGATCGCCTCGGCCGCGATCACGAGATCGCCCCGCTTCGCCACGGTCAGGCCGACCATGCCGAGGCCCAGAATGAGCGACACCCCGACCGGCAGCAGCTCGCCGAGCGGCCCGCCGAGACGGCTGAGCGGCAGTCCGAGCAGGACGCCCATCAGCAGCCCGATCAGCAGGCCTGCGACGGCGGTGACGAACTCGGCCGTCGAGATCGCCTGGACCTCGCGGATGAGCCAGCCGGCGGGGACGACCGTGAGGTACGGCAGGATCGCGAAGCCGACCACCAGCCACGCCGCGACCCAGGCCACCAGGAGCACGGCAGCGTTCGGCTCGCCCGCGAAGAGAGCGGGCGTGCCGGTCGCGAGCGCGAGGCCGACGATCCCCCCGATCGCGGCACCGAGGAGGCGGATGTTCCGGATCACGGCTCCCTCAGCAGACGCGGACGCCGCCCGCCGGAGGAACTGGAGGCGACGCCTCGGCGGGTGGGCGGATGGGTTGAGGGTCCCGGCCATGACGAACGGTCGGGAGGTCAGCCTAACACGGCCGGAATCGGCGTCACCCCGGAGTCGGATCGGCCGCCGATCGCGGCGCCGATCGCCTCGCGCAGGGACGCCGCCGCGATCAGTCGGACGCCGACGTCCGCCGCGGCGCTGTCGGCGCGCTCGCGGTCCGCGGCACCGGGCCGCGGGACGATCGCGTGGCGGAAGCCGAGGCGCGCGGCCTCGCGGATCCGACGCTCGAACCCCGCGACCGGCCGCAGCTCACCGAGCAGGCCGACCTCGCCGAAGGCGATCGTGTCGCCGGCGACCGGTCGGTCCCGAAGCGACGAGGCGAGCGCGATCGCGAGTGGCAGGTCGACCGCCGGCTCGGCGAGGCTCAGGCCGCCGGCAACGTTGGCATAGACGTCGTGCGTCGCGAGTCCGATCCCCGCCCGCCGTCCGAGGACCGCCACGAGGAGGGCGACGCGGTTTCCATCGAGGCCGCTCGCCGTTCGGCGTGGCGGCCCGCCGGCTCCCGGCGTGACGAGCGCCTGGACCTCGACGAGCAGCGGTCGACTCCCCTCGAGGGCCGGCACGACGACGCTGCCGGGCGCGTCGCCGTCGTGGCGGGCGATGAATGCCCGGCCCGGATCGGCGACTTCGGCCAGGCCGGCCTCGCGCATCTCGAAGACCCCGACCTCGTCGGACGGACCGAACCGGTTCTTCGAAGCCCGGACGAGCCGGAGCGCCGCGAACCGCTCGCCCTCGAACGAGAGGACGGCGTCGACGAGGTGCTCGAGCGTCTTCGGCCCCGCGAGGCTCCCGTCCTTCGTGACGTGACCGACGAGGATCGTGGCGATCCCCTCGGTCTTCGCGAGCTCCACGAGGCGGAGCGCGGCCTCCCGGACCTGTCCCACGCTCCCGGGCGGCCCGTCGAGGTCGGCGACGCCGATCGTCTGGATCGAGTCGACCACGAGGATCGCCGGCCGGAGCCGTCGGGCGAGGTCGCAGATCCGGTCCACGTCGTTCTCCGCGACGAGCGCGACCCGGTCGGCAGCCGGGCCGTCGAGAAGACCGAGCCGGCGGCCGCGGAGCCGGACCTGGCCGGTCGATTCCTCGCCGGTCGCGTAGAGCACGGGTGCGTCCCGGACCGTGGCGAACGACCCGGCGGCCTGGAGGAGGAGCGTCGACTTGCCGACGCCGGGTTCGCCGCCGATCAGTACCGCGGAGCCCGGGACCAGTCCCCCGCCGAGCACCCGGTCGAGCTCGGCGATACCGACGGGCAGGCGGGCGAGGTCGTCGTCGAGGGCGGCGCCGAGCGGTTCGGGCTCGGACCCGGCGACCGCGGAGGTCCCGCGGCGGGCTGCCTCGCGGCGCTGCTCGCGGACGATCGTCTCGACGAGCGAGTTCCACGCGCCGCACGACCGGCACTGGCCCTCCCAGCGGAGGAAGGCATCACCGCACGACTGGCAGACGAACCGGCTCTGGGCCTTCGCCACCTGGGCCGTCCGGCCGGGGATGTCAGCCGGCCTCGACCGGCGTCTTCGCCTCGGCGGTACGGATGTCGAGCCCGGCCTCCTCGCCCTTGTCGACCACGACCGTCATCCCGGGTTCGAACCGACCGAGGAGGAGCTGCTCGGCGAGCTGGTCCTCGACCATGTTCTGGATGACGCGGCGGAGGGGTCGCGCGCCATACGCGGGGTCGTAGCCGAGCTTGATGATGTGGTCCTTCGCCTCGGGGGTGACCTCGAGCACCATCTGCTGCGCCGCGAGCTGGTCGCGGACGCGCGCGAGGAGCAGGTCGACGATCTGACGGATCTCGTCCTGGGTGAGGGAGCGGAACACCACGGTCGCGTCGATCCGGTTGAGGAACTCCGGCCGGAAGTTCTGCTTGAGCTCGCCCTGGACCTTCTCCTTCATCAGCTCGTACGAGGACTCCGCGCGGGCCTCCTCCGTGTCGCCGATGACGCGGAACCCGAGCGACGAGTTCGTCTGGAGCTGCCGCGCGCCGAGGTTCGAGGTCATGATGATGATGCAGTTGCGGAAGTCGACCCGCCGTCCCTTCGCGTCCGAGAGGTGCCCGTCCTCGAGGATCTGGAGGAGGATGTTGAAGACCTCCGGGTGGGCCTTCTCGACCTCGTCGAGCAGCACGACCGCGTAGCTCTTGCGGCGGACGGCCTCGGTCAGCTGGCCGCCCTCGTCGAAACCGACGTAGCCGGGCGGGGCACCGACGAGCCGGCTCACGTTATGGCGCTCCATGAACTCGCTCATGTCGATCTTGATGAGCGCGTCCTCGGACCCGAACATGAACTCCGCGAGCGCCCGCGCGAGCTCGGTCTTCCCGACACCGGTGGGACCGAGGAAGATGAACGAGCCGATCGGCCGCTTCGGGTCCTTGAGCCCGGCCCGCGCTCGCCGGACGGCCTTCGAGATGATCTCGATCGCCTCCTGCTGGCCGATGACTCGCTTGTGGAGCTCATCCTCCATGTGGAGGAGCCGCTCGGACTCCTCCTCGGCGATCCGGGTGACGGGGATGCCGGTCCACATCGCCACGACCTGGGCGATCTCCTCCTCGCCGACCTGGGGCGCCTCGCTGCTCACCTGCGCCTGCCACTCGGTCCGGAGCGTCTCGACCCGCTCGCGCGTTTCGGCCTCGGTCTCGCGGAGCGTCGCGGCCTTTTCGTATTCCTGGGCGTTGATCGCCGCGTCCTTCTCCTTCGTGACGCGGTCGAGCTCCTTCTGCGCGGCGCGCAGTTCCGGCGGCGCCGAGCTGTGGCGGAGGCGGACGCGGCTGGAGGCCTCGTCGATCAGATCGATCGCCTTGTCGGGCAGGTGACGGTCCGTGATGTAGCGCACCGACAGATCCGCCGCGGCCCGGACCGCCTCGTCGGTGATGACCACCTTGTGATGCTGCTCGTAGCGCTCGCGGATGCCCGTGAGGATGTCGATCGTCTGCTCCAGCGTCGGCTCCTCGACCATGACCGGCTGGAAGCGCCGCTCGAGGGCCGCGTCGCGCTCGATGTACTTGCGGTACTCGTCGAGGGTTGTCGCGCCGATGCACTGGAGCTCGCCGCGGGACAGCGGCGGCTTGAGGATGTTCGCCGCGTCTATCGCGCCCTCGGCCGCGCCCGCCCCGACGAGCGTGTGGAGCTCGTCGATGAAGAGAATGGCGTCGTTCGTGTTTCGGAGCTCCTCGAAGATCTTCTTGAGCCGCTCCTCGAACTCACCGCGGTACTTCGTGCCGGCGACGAGCGACCCGATGTCGAGGGTCAGGACCCGCTTGTTCGCGAGCGTCTCGGGGATGTCGCCCGCGACGATCCGATGGGCGAGGCCCTCGGCGATGGCCGTCTTGCCGACGCCCGGCTCGCCGATGAGCGCCGGGTTGTTCTTCGTCTTGCGCGACAGGATCTGGATGATCCGCTCGATCTCCTTCTCGCGACCGATGACCGGGTCCAGCTTGTTCGCGCGCGCGAGCTCGGTGAGGTTGATGCCGAGCTGGTCGACGGTCGGAGTCTTCGACGCCCGCTTCGTCTCCTGGGCCGGGCCCGAGGAGGAGCTCTGGGAGAGGACGCGGATGACCTCGTGGCGGACCTTGTCGAGGTTGACACCGAGCGACTCGAGCACGCCCGCGGCGATCCCCTCGCCTTCGCGGACGAGACCCAGGAGCAGGTGCTCGGTGCCGATGTAGTTGTGGCCGAGCCGGCGGGCCTCGTCGATCGCCAACTCGATCACGCGTTTCGCCCGCGGCGTCAGGCCGACCTCTCCGACGACCGGTCGGTCGCCTCGACCGATGATGAACTCGACCGCGGTCCGGACCTTCGCGAGCTCGACGTTCATGTTCTCGAGCACGCGCGCGGCGACGCCCTCGCCCTCGCGGACCAGACCCAGGAGCAGGTGCTCGGTGCCGATGTAGTTGTGGTTGAAGCGCTGGGCCTCGTCCTGGGCGAGTGTCAGGACCTTCCGAGCGCGGTCGGTGAACTTGTCGAAGCGGTCCATGGACCCGAACGCCTGTTCCCTTTCGAGCGGGATTCCCGCCCTTTCGGCCATCCTAGCATGACCGACCTTCACCGCAACTCAACCGATCGGACCCCCCGCGGGCGGGGGACGGATGGCGATTCAGGCCCGGTGAAGGACCGGCCGCGATCGTCTCGTGACGACGGATTCGTCGGCGTCCCCCGAATGGATCGCGCTGCGACGATGGCGCGACGATCGCGCCGGGCCGCGCGGCGATGTCAGCCGGCAGTGGTCTCGTCGTCGGCCGCGGACTCCTCGGCAGGCGAGGCCTCCTCGCCCGCCTGGGCATCCTCGGCTTCGGGCTCGACCGCGCTCGCCGTCGTAGCCTCGGCGGCGTCGCCGGCATCGATCGCGTCCGCGGTGGCAGCCGCTTCGGCCGCCTCGGGCGCCGGCTCGGCGCTCGTGGAGATCGCGTCGGTGCTCGTGTCGGGACCGACGTCGAGCGCGCCTTCGGTCAGCTCGTCGGCGGTCTGCGTCTCGGCGGCCGGCTCGGCGGCGGCGGGCTCGGGCTCGGGCTCGACGCCGGACGCGACCGCCGTCGGCTCGGCCTCGACCGTCGCCGAAGCCTCGGCCGGCGCGTCCGCGACCGCCCCGGTCGTGGCCGCGTCCTCGCCGGTATCGGCAGACTCGGCCTCCGATGCCGCGAGCTGCTCGCGAACCTGGGCGAACGCGGCAGCAAGGGTGTTGTCGATCCCGCCCTCGGGCTCCTGCACGGCGTCCGAGGCCGAGTAGACACGCTCGCGCTCGCCGCGGCCGCGGCGGGCCGGGCGCTCGTGAGCGCCCGCGGGCTCGGAGGCCCGCGGAGCGGGCGGCTCCTCGGCCTGCTTGAGGCTGAGACCGAGCCGATGCCGCTCCGACTCCAGGCTGATGATCTTCAGCTTGAGCTGCTGTCCCTCGTGCACGACGTCGCCGGGATGGGCGACTCGCTGGTGGGAGAGCTCGCTGATGTGGATCAGGCCCTCGAGGCCGTCGCGAACGCGGACGAACGCACCGAAGTTGACGAGCTTGGTGACCGTCCCGTCGATGATGTCGCCAACCTTGAAGTCGGCGACCGTCGACTCCCACGGGTCGGGCTGGAGGCGGCGGATCGAGAGGCTGATCCGGCCGCGCTCGTGATTGATGTCGATGACCTCGGCCTCGACCTCGTCGCCGATCTTGTAGCCGGCCTCGGGGTTGTTGACCTTGTTCCAGGACAGCTCGCTCTTGTGGACGAGGCCGTCGATCCCGCCGAGGTCGATGAAGACCCCGAACGGCGCGATCGAGCGAACCGTTCCGGTCACCTTCTGACCGACCTGGAGGCTGCTGAACAGCTCGTCCCGCTTCTCGCGGCGCTCCTCGTACAGTGCGACCTTCTCGGACAGGATGAGCCGGTTCGCCTTGCGGTTGACCTCGAGGATCTTGAGCCGGAGCTTGCGGCCGACGTAGGGCTGGAGCTTCTCGGCGATCTCCTGGGCCGCGTCGCGCGGCTGGTCGTTCTGGGGGCGGCGCGGGAAGTCGACGATCTGGCTGATCGGCACGAAGCCGCGGATGCCGCAGTCGACGATGAGGCCGCCCTTGTTGTGGTCGATCACGGGCGCCTCGATGATGACGCCCGCCTCGAACTGCTCCTGCATCGCCCGCCACTTGCGCTCGAGACCGGCGCGGCGAAGCGAGAGGACGACGTGGCCCTCGGGCGATTCGGGCTGGAGGACGTAGACCAGGACCGTGTCGCCGATGTTCAGCTGGGGCTGGGTCTCGGCGTTGCGGCCGTAGAGCTCGCGGTTGCTGACGACGCCCTCGCTCTTCGCGCCGATGTCGACGAGGATCTCGTCCTTGTCGATCCGGACGACGTTCCCCTCGACGACGTCACCGTGCTTGAAGCTCCGGATGTCGGTCTGCTCCTGGGCGAGCAGCTCGGCCATCGTCGTCGGCTCGGGCCCGGCCGGACGAGCCGGCCGCTCGACAGCGGGCTCCTTCGTGCCCGCGGTCGACGGCTCGCCATCGGTCCGCGCCGCCTCGGGGGCGTCGTCGGCGGGCGACTCCTCGGCCTGCGCGGCCTCCGGCTCGCTCGGCCCCGGCTCCTCGGCAGGCGGAGCACCGTCGGTCGCGACCTCCTCGCTCGTCACGGGCGCCGTGATCGTCGCGGCGGTGCCGTCGGCAGAATCGCCGTCGGCCTCGGTCCCGTTGGGCGAGGACTCGATGGCGGGCTCGTCCGCGACCGCGACGGCCGCGGCGGTGTTCTCGGTCGCCGGGGTATCGGTCGAGGCGTTCGCCTCGGTCTCCGGCGCGGGCCCGCCCACTTGCTCTTCGGTCAAGATCGTCTACTCCTGATGTGATTTCGGCCCCGGAATCACGAACGGCCCGAGCCACGCTCAGGCCGTCTGACCGACGTTCGAGAGTGTCCGTGGATGGTGGGCCGCGGGCGCCTCCTCCGGTAGGTACGGGCGGTTGAACGGGCTTCTTCAGCTGTCCTGCCCCGAGGGCCGGGAGAGTCTAGCACGCGCCTTTCGCGTGGGACAATCCGATCGTGCCCGAGCTGCCCGACCTCGCGATCGTCGCGGACGCCCTTCATGCCGCGCTCGCCGGGCGACTGCTCACCGCGGCATCGACGCCCGATCCGCTCGTCGTCCGGGGCACGCCGGACGAGCTCGGGTCGCTCGTCGATCTCCGCGTCGAGCGGGTCCGCCGGCTCGGAAAGTTCCTCCTGGTCGACCTCGACCGCGGCCGGATCGTGTTCAACCCGATGCTGACGGGCCGGTTCCAGCTCGCGGACCCGTCCGCGAAGCCGCCCTCCAGGACCGCCATGGTCCTTCGGTTCGGGCCGCGGACGGGAGGGCCGGCCGACGCCGCGGCCTGGACGAGGGGCGCGGAGTGGCTGCCCGCGGACGCGGCCGAGGCGGAGGTGCGCTACCGCGATCCGACGCGGATGGGCAAGGTCTACCTCGAGCCCGCCGGCGTGAGCCGGCCGATCGCCGGGCTCGGACCTGGCGAGCAGGGACCCGAGATCGACGCTCCCGAGCTGACGGTCGATGTCTGGCGGACGCGGATCAGGCGCCATCCGGGCGAGCTGAAGAACATGCTCAAGAACCAGGCGTTCGTGGCCGGTCTCGGGAACGCCTACAGCGACGAGGTCCTCCACGCCGCGCGGCTGCTGCCGTTCCGCACACGCCGATCGCTGAGTGCCGAGGAGGTCGACGCCCTCTACGACGGTGCGCGATCGACGGTGAGCCACGCGATCGATGTCCTGCGCGAGCGCGTCCCGCCCACGTTCGAGACCCAGGTCCGCGACTTCCTCGCCGTCCACGGCAAGGGCGGCCAGGCCTGTCCACGCTGCGGGACGCGGATCACGGAGATCGCCCCGGGCGGGTTCGTGACGTCCTACTGCCGCGGTTGCCAGTTCTGACGGTCGCGAGGCGCGGGCTACCCGGCTACTGAGGGATCCGCAGGACCTGGCCGATCTGGAGCAGCGTCGGGTCGGTGATGCCGTTCGCGGCCCTGATTGCCTTGACGGTCGTATGGAACCGAGTGGCGATACCGGACAGGGTGTCTCCACCGCGGACCGTGTAGAGCCGGAACGAGCCGGCGGGGGTTGCGCTCGGCGTCGCCGGGCTCGAGGACGCGGCCACAGACGGTGAGGGCGCGACGGACGGGGAGACGGACGGGGTCGGCGCGACCGTCGGGCGCGACGTCGGTGCCGGCGTCGCCGTCGCCGCGGCGACCAGCGGGCTGCTCCCCCCGGTCGGAAGGGTCGAGGCCGCAACGACCGGCAGGCTGGAGGTGGGACCGGCGCCGGCGAGCGGAGTCGCCGAGAGCCGCGTCAGGATGAGCGCCCCGAAGGCGACGAGAGCGAGGAGGACCAGCCCGACCTGCGCACTCGAGCGCTGCCGGGCCACGGCGCCGAGGTCGACCGAGCCGCGTCCGACGTCGAGGACGGTGGCCTGGGTCCGCGGGACCGACCAGCGGCGAACGCGCCCCGGCTGGGTCGGCAGTGCCTCGGACGCATCGTCATCCAACCAGCCGGCCGCGGCCGCCCGGGCCGCCTTGAACGTGGCACAGGTTTCGTGCGTCGCGCCGAGGCAGAGGCGGGCCTGCTTCTCCAGTGCGAGCTGCGGCGCCGGGGAGACGGCGAGGCATCGATGCGCCCGTTCGGGGACCGCCAGCCTCCAACCTGCGCCCGTCCCGAGGTAGGGGCAGATCGACCGGACGAGCTCCTCGGGGAGGATCGGCCCGACCTCGCCCGGGCCGACCGGGGACGCGGCGGCGTCGGGCAGCGCGGGATCGGTGTCCGGCGGGATGACGGAACCCGGGCCGGCGACCGCGGTCATCGACAACAGGATACGCACGCGCGCGCGAGACATCACACCGCCCGGAAACGCAAAAATCCTGGCGACGACCTATTTTCCCGAAAGGCTGCCCTCTCAGTATCTTCGGCGCTGGAGAGCTTGACTGCCGTGTTCGGGATGGGAACGGGTATGGCCTCTCCGCTGATGTCACCAGGATTTCTTGCGTGGATTGTGGTTCTCGGCTGCGTCCACGTCCGCTCGCGCGGTGGGGCGCCGAAGTGATTCGATTCGTCGTGTCGACGATCCGTCAGCCCTGACCCCTGGTCAGTTGCTGAAGAGGTCAAGCCCTCGACCATTAGTACGGCTCAGCTTCGTCCGTCACCGAACTTCCACATGCCGCCTATCGAACAGGTGGTCTACCTGCGGTCTTACCCGGTTGACCCGGTGGGGAACCTCATCTCGAGGCGAGCTTCGCACTTAGATGCTTTCAGCGCTTATCCCAGCCGAACATAGCTACCCAGCGGTGCCCCTGGCGGGACAACTGGCACACCAGCGGTTCGTCCACTCCGGTCCTCTCGTACTAGGAGCAGCTCCTCTCAAGTTCCCTACGCCCACGCTGGATAGAGACCGAACTGTCTCACGACGTTCTGAACCCAGCTCGCGTGCCGCTTTAATTGGCGAACAGCCAAACCCTTGGGACGTACTTCCGCCCCAGGATGCGACGAGCCGACATCGAGGTGCCAAACGGTGCCGTCGATG
>DASXWX010000258.1:0-2052 GCA_036503395.1 Candidatus Limnocylindrales bacterium | reverse complement strand
CGCGATCGTTCTCCCGCTCGCGATCGGCGTCGGGACGATCCTGCTGCTCGACCCCGAGCGTCGGCCCTCCGGCGGCGGCCTCGTGATCCAGGTCCTCCGCGGCTACCCGTACGCGGCGGTTCTCGCGGTCATCCTCATCTTCCTCGCGATCGTCGGCATCGTTCGGAAGGCGCGGAGCCTCGTCAAGCGCTGGGAGGACGCCCACGTTCCCGTGATCGTCAAGCCCGGCGCGTACGGCAGAGTCACCGACGCGCTGGAGCGGGCGCTCGACGAGGCGGGCCTGGAGGCCGATCGGACCCGGGCGCCGCGGGCGCTCGAGGTCCCGGCTCGACTGCTGGCCGCCGTCGGCGGGCCCGGCGTCAAGGGTCTCGTGCCCGACCACCTGGTCGAGCTGAAGGCGCGCGGTCTCGAGGTACTCGTCTATCCGTCGGACGTCGCGATCATGGGCGCAAGCGAGCAGGTTGCACGCGCTCGTGCCGCGCTCACGACCCGTCTGACGCACGCCGACGCGTACCTGACGACGAGTCGCGAGGCCCAGCAGCTCGAGGACCGTCTGATGGGGATCGCGGCTCAGCCCGATGTGACCGCGGACGACTTCGTCCCGATCGACGAGGCGCTCGCGTCGCTGACCGTGCCTGCCGACGAGTGGCAGACCCTCTACCGCGAACGCCTGCAGGTCGAGAGCGAGCGCCGGCTCCCGACGGCGAGCCGCCCGGGCCTGCCGCCGACACGCAGCGGATCAGCGGCAACGGCGGCCGGCCGCGCCACCACCGAGGCGGACGCGCTCGGCTGGGCGGCGGCTCTGGCGTCGCTCGCGCTCCTCGCGGTCGACGTCGCGCTGGGGCTCAGGGAGGTCCTCCGGCGCGACTCGCGACGATCCCCGCGCTGAGGCGAGGATCAAAGTCGGCGACCGCCGAACTGACCGATCGTCTCGCGGATCTGCGGCCAGACCGCGGCCGGCACCTCCAGCTCGGCGTGTTCGCCGAGGGGCCGAACACGGAGCTCGCCCCACGTCTGCGCGGAATGGAGGCGCTTCAGCTCGGCCAGGCACCGATTCGCGGCGGGTGCGTTGTTGAACAGGACGACGACGGCGACGGGCACGTGGACAAGCATTCACGTCGACCGTTGCATCGGCGTAACCGGAGCCCTCGGTATGCTCCGAGACGTGAGCCGAACCGCTCCGCCGGAGGTCGAAGCGCTCGCGATGTCCCGCTCGCGGGCCCGGATCGCGCATGACTGGGCGGAGGCCGACCGGCTGCGCGCCGAGATCGAGGCCGCCGGCTGGAAGGTGGTCGACGTCGGTACGGCATTCGACCTGCTGCCGGCGCATCCACCCACGATCGTCGACGAGGGCCGGCCACGCTACGGCCGGAGCGACGATGTCCCGTCACGCCTCCACGACGAACCGGTCGGGGTCGCGAGCGTCGTCATCGTGGCCACTGACTGGCCGGAGGATCTCGAGCGGACACGTTCGGGATTGCGCGAGCACTCGCCCGACGGCGTCCAGATCGTCGTCGTCGGTGACGGGCCCTCACCGCAGCAGGCGTATGCGCTCGACGAGCTCGAGGCGATGGAGCCCGGCGAGCCGGGGATTCGAACCGAGGTCGTCCGGACCAGCGACCGGCTCGGCTGGGCGGCAGCCCTCAACGCCGGAATCCGGCGCGCCGAGGCGCCCGTAATCGTCCTCGTCGACACGAGCGTCGAGCCCGCCGGTGACGTCGTCACGCCGCTCGTCGTCGGCCTCGAGGACTCGACCGTGGCGGTCGTCGGCGGCGTCGGGCTCGACACGGCCGACCTGCGCCGCTTCGAGGAGGCGGGTCCGGGCGAGGTCGTTGCGATCGAGGCCTACTGCCTCGCGTTCCGGCGGGCCGACTTTGCCGAGCGCGGGCCGCTCGACGAGAAGTTCCGCTTCTAGCGGAACCTCGACATCTGGTGGAGCCTCGTCCTGCGCGACGAGGGGGAGGGCAGGCCGCCGCGGCGAGCGGTCGCGCTCGAGCTGCCTCTCGTACGCCACGAGCACCGCGCGTGGACCTCGACGCCGGACGCCGAGCG
>DASXWX010000257.1:0-6980 GCA_036503395.1 Candidatus Limnocylindrales bacterium | reverse complement strand
TGGCGCGCATGCCCGCGGCGCGCGTGAGCCGCTTCGACCGCATTCACGTGCCGTTCACGCTCGTTCCCCGGGACCGTTCCCGTGCCTGCCTACGGTCTCCGTGCGTCAAGTCGCATGGGGCGGGGCCGGACGAACCGTGGGTCCCGCCCCGCCATCACGGAGACATCGCATGGCCCGCGCGAGCACTCGCCCCACGTTCACCTGCGCCTCGTGTGAGGCGCCCATCGTCGGCCCACCCGTCTTCCACGTCGGGT
This sequence comes from Candidatus Limnocylindrales bacterium, assembly GCA_036503395.1. Taxonomy (GTDB): domain Bacteria; phylum Chloroflexota; class Limnocylindria; order Limnocylindrales; family CSP1-4; genus DASSHA01. The sequence continues at coordinate 6,726 of DASXWX010000257.1, read as the reverse complement.
TGGCGTTCTGCTGCGCCGGCTGCGCCGCCGGCGGACCCTGCCTCTGCTCATATGACGAGGAGACCCGTCGCGATGATGAACTCGACCGCACGTCTCGTGGCACCGGCTACGCGAAGCTCGAACCCGCTCCGATCCCGACCGCCGTTCCGGTCGTGGCCGATGACCGGCGAGGCGTGGTCCCGGCTCGTCGATGAGGTCGCGGCCCTCCGTCGCGACATTTCGGTCGTCGCCGCGGACGTCGAGCCCGGTCTCGTCCATGTGCCGACCGCCCAGGCGGCCCGCCGTCTCGTGACGCTCGAGGCGGTCCTCGCGGACGGCCACGTGGTGGACGATCCCGACACGGCCGTGATCGGCCGTCGCGTCTCGCTCCACGAGGACGATGGCGGCCGCGACACCTACGCACTCGTGTTCCCTGGCGACGGCGACCCGCTGCTCGGGTGGGTGTCGGCCGACTCGCCCCTCGGCGCGGCCGTCGTCGGTGCCCGCGCAGGCGACGTGGTCACGGTCGAGGCACCGGCCGGCCCCCGCCTCGTGACGGTCGCTGCGGTCGAGTGAGCCGCCCTATCCTGCGTCGGTGACGGGGACGCCGGCCGATGCTCCATCCGCATCGATCTCACCGGTCGCGGGGCCGGAGTCCGAGGAAGACCCATGAGGGTTCTCGTCGTCGACGACGAGCCGGACGTCGTCGACTCGGTCCGGCTGGGCTTCACCCTCCAGTGGCGCGAGGTGGACGTCCTCGGCGCGGCGACAGGCGAGGATGCGCTCGACGTCATCGAGCGCGAGCATCCGGACATCGTCCTCCTCGATGTCGGCCTCCCGGATATTGACGGCTTCGAGGTCCTCCGCCGCGTCCGCGCCTTCTCCGACGTGCCGGTCGTGATGCTGACCGCCCGCGACGACGCGATGGACAAGGTCCGCGGCCTCGAGCTCGGCGCGGACGACTACGTCACGAAGCCGTTCAACCATCTCGAGCTCATGGCCAGGATCAAGGCGGTCCTGCGACGGCTCGAGATGCCGGCTCCCACCAGCCGCGCGCCGTCGTTCCGCTCGGGCGACCTCGAGGTCGACTTCGGTCGCCAGGAGGCGCGCCTCGGCGGGGAGCGGCTCGACCTGACGCCGACCGAGTACAAGCTGCTCTACCACCTCGTCCGCAACGCCGGCCATGTCCTGCCGCACGGCACGCTGCTGGCGAAGGTCTGGGGCCGCGAGTACGTCGACGAGGTCGACTACGTCCGGGTCTACATCCGCAGGCTCCGCGACAAGCTTGGCGACGACCCCGATTCGCCCCAGTACATCAGGACGGAACGCGGTCTCGGCTATCGCTTCATCGCCCCCTGACCGGATCGCGGCGCGTCACTGTCAGCCGTTGTTCACATTTCGTTCACGCGCGTCCACCCGGCTGTTCGCGCGTGCGCGCGAGGCTTCGACCATCCGGTCGCGACGGCCGCGGCGTGCCCGCCGACCCGCGCCGACAACGGAGCAGCAGATGACACAGCAGATCGACGCCCCGGGCAGCCCAATCGGCACGGCCGGCGAACGCGCGATCGGCGCCGCTCGCGAGCAGTTCCACGCCGCGGCCGACCACCTCGGCCTGGAGCCCGGCATCCGGGCCGTTCTGGCCGTTCCCCAGCGCGAGTGGACGGTGCATTTCCCGGTCAAGCGCGACGACGGCTCGGTCGAGGTGTTCACCGGCTACCGGGTCCAGCACAACGTCTCGCGCGGGCCGGCGAAGGGCGGCATCCGGTTCCATCCCGAGACGGACCTCGACGAGGTCCGGGCGCTGGCGATGTGGATGACCTGGAAGTGCGCCCTCGTCGACGTCCCGTTTGGGGGCGCGAAGGGCGGCGTCGCCTGCAACCCGGCGACGATGAGCCCCAAGGAGCGCGAGGCGCTCACGAGGCGGTTCGCGACCGAGCTCGAGGGCATCATCGGGCCCGACTCCGATATCCCGGCGCCCGACGTCGGCACGAACGCGCAGACGATGGCCTGGATCATGGACACCGTCTCGATGCACCGGGGCTACAGCGTGCCGGGCGTCGTCACCGGCAAGCCGACGGCGATCGGCGGCTCGGAAGGACGTGCCGACGCGACCGGTCGGGGCGTTCTCGAGACGATCCGCCGGACGGCCGAACGGATCGGGCTCGATCTGACGGGTGCCACCGTCGCCGTCCAGGGCTACGGGAACGTCGGCGAGGCGGCCGCGCGCCTCCTCCATGAGGCGGGCGCTCGCGTCGTCGCGATCACCGACATCGGCGGTGGCGTGCAGCAGCCCGACGGGCTCGACGTGCCTGCGATTCGGCGGCACTTCCGCGAGCATGGCACCGTCGCCGGCGCGGCCGGCACCACCCCGATCGACAACGCCGGCCTGTTCGGGCTCGATGTCGACGTGCTCGTCCTCGCCGCCCTCGAGGGCCAGATCACCGGCGCGAACGCCGACGTCGTCCGGGCGCGCATCCTGGCCGAGGCGGCAAACGGCCCGGTTGCGCCGGACGCGGACCCGATCCTCGCGGCGAACGACGTCCTCGTCATCCCCGACATCCTCTGCAATGCCGGCGGCGTCATCGTCAGCTACTTCGAGTGGGCCCAGAACCGCGCCTCTCTCGCCTGGCCGATCGACGAGGTCAACGAGCGGCTTCGACGCCAGATCCTCGCCGCGACCGACGCGGTCTGGGCCCGGGCAGAGGCGGACGGGATCCGACCGCGCCTCGCGGCCCATTCGATCGCGGTCGAGCGCGTCGCCGAGGCGACCAGGCTGCGCGGCCTCTACCCCTAGACCGGCCTCGGCGAGGTGCGCGTCGGCGTCGCATCCGGCGTAGCCTTGAGCCGAACAGAGATCGCGCCTGACCCGGAGATTCGCACTCGGCCATGACGTTCGACGAGTTCAAGCACCAGCTGCCGGACATCGACCCGGCCGAGACCGAGGAATGGATGGACTCGCTCGACCAGGTCGTCGACCAGGCCGGCGAGAACCGCGCCCGCTTCCTCATGTACAAGCTCCTGAAGCGGGCCCGCCAGCGACATGTCGGGCTGCCGCCGCTCACCCAGACCCGCTACATCAACACGGTCAGCCCGGAGCAGGAGCCGTTCTTCCCGGGCGACGAGGAGCTCGAGCGCCGGATCCGGCGGCTCATCCGCTGGAACGCGGTGGCCATGGTCCTGCGGGCGAACAGCGCCTACAGCGGGATCGGCGGCCACCTTTCCACGTACGCCAGCTCGGCCAGCCTTTACGAGGTCGGCTTCACCTGGTTCTTCCGGGGCAAGGACGCGCCGGGCGGTGGCGACCACATCTTCTACCAGGGCCATGCCGCGCCCGGGATGTACGCCCGGGCGTTCCTCGAGGGCCGGTTCAGCGAGGACCAGCTCGACCACTTCCGGCGCGAGACGATTCCCGGCGAGGGCCTGTCGAGCTATCCCCACCCGCGGCTCATGCCGGAGTTCTGGGAGTACCCGACGGTCTCGATGGGCATCGGCCCGATCTCGGCCGTCTACCAGGCGCGCTTCGACCGGTACCTGCTCAACCGCGGCATCAAGGACACGTCGCAGCAGCGCGTCTGGGCCTTCCTCGGCGACGGCGAGATGGACGAGCCGGAGTCGCTGGCCGGGCTGAGCCTCGCCGCCCGCGAGGGCCTCGACAACCTGACCTTCGTCGTCAACTGCAACCTCCAGCGCCTCGACGGCCCGGTCCGCGGCAACGGCAAGATCATCCAGGAGCTGGAAGGCCTCTTCCGCGGCGCCGGCTGGAACGTCATCAAGGTGATCTGGGGCCGCGAATGGGACGAGCTGCTCGCGCGCGACACCGACGGCGTCCTCGTCGAGAAGATGAACAACACGCTCGACGGCGAGTTCCAGAAATACACGGTCGCCGGCGGCGGCTACATCCGCGAGCACTTCTTCGGCCCCGACCCGCGCCTGCGGCGGCTCGTCGAGCACCTCTCCGACGACGATCTCGTCCGGCTCCGCCGCGGTGGCCACGACTACCGGAAGCTCTACGCGGCGTACAAGCTCGCGACCGAGTACACCGGTGCCCCGACGGTCATCCTCGCCAAGACGATCAAGGGCTGGACCCTCGGCCCGGGCGTCGAGGGCCGCAACGTGACCCACCAGGCGAAGAAGCTGTCCGAGGCCGAGCTCAAGGTCTTCCGCGACCGGCTGGAGCTTCCGATCCCCGACGCCAGGCTCAAGGACGCGCCGTACTACCACCCCGGCCCGGACTCCGAGGAGGTCCGGTACCTCATGGAGCGCCGAAAGGCGCTCGGCGGGTCCCTCCCGAAGCGCGTCGTCCGGTCCGAGCCATTGCCGGCGCCGCGGCCCGAGGTGGATGCCGAATTCCCCTCGGGCTCGAACACGCCGGTGTCGACCACGATGGTCTTCACGCGGCTCCTGCGGAACCTCATCCGGGACCCGCAGATCGGGCCGCGGATCGTGCCGATCATCCCCGACGAGGCGCGGACCTTCGGCATGGACCCGCTCTTCAAGGAGGTCGGGATCTACGCGGCGCTCGGACAGCGCTACGACCCCGTCGACTCGGACCTCGTGCTGAGCTACCGCGAGGCTCAGAACGGCCAGGTCCTCGAGGAGGGGATCACCGAGGCGGGCTCGATGGCGAGCTTCCTCGCCGCGGGCACGAGCTACGCCACGAACGGTGTGGCGATGGTGCCCTTCTACATCTTCTACTCGATGTTCGGCTTCCAGCGGACCGGCGACCAGGCCTGGGCCTTCGGCGACGCCCGCGGGCGCGGCTTCATGATGGGCGCGACCGCCGGCCGGACCACCCTCACCGGCGAGGGCCTCCAGCACGACGACGGCCACTCGCAGATCCTCGCCTCGGTCGTGCCGAACGTGCGGGCCTACGACCCGGCCTTCGCCTACGAGCTCGCCGCGATCGTTCGCGACGGCATCGAGCGGATGTATGGCAGGGGTGAGGACGTCTTCTACTACCTGACGCTCTACAACGAGAACTACGCCCAGCCGGCGAAGCCCGACGGCGTGGACGAGGGGATCGTTCGCGGCATCTACCGCCTGCGCGAGGCGCCGCCGGTCGACAAGGCGGCCGGGCTCGTGCGTCTCGTCGGCTCGGGCTCGATCCTCAACCAGGTGATCGCCGCCCAGGCGCTCCTCGCCGAGAAGCTCGGTGTCGCGGCCGAGGTCTACTCGGCGCCGTCGTTCCAGCTGCTGCGTCGCGACGCGCTCGAGGCCGAGCGCTGGAACCGGCTCCATCCCGATCGGAAGTCGCGCGTGCCGTACGTCGCCGAGGTCCTGCCCGCCGACGGCCGGCCGATCGTCGCCGCCACCGACTGGATCCGGGCCCTGCCGGACATGGTCGCCCGCTGGCTGCCGCCGTACTACGTATCGCTCGGCACGGACGGCTTCGGTCGGAGCGATACCCGCGAGGCGCTTCGGGCGTTCTTCGAGATCGACGCGTCGTCGATCGCGGCCGCGGCGATGGCGCAGCTGGCCCGCTGCGGCGACGTGCCCGTGAAGCAGGCGACGAAGGCCATTCGCGACCTCGGGGTCGATCCGGACAAGCTCGACCCGATGGCCGTCTGACCGGTCGCGCCTGGTGCGGCGCCCCGAGACCGGTCGCGATGCTTCTGCAACGTCCCGACCTGACGGCCGCGCCTCCGGGAGACGGAGCAGCCGTATCCTCTCGCGACGTCACCCGGCCATGTCGGCCGATCGGGGGAGGAGTCGTCACATGATCCGCAGGCGGCCGATCGAGTCGTCAGCGGCGAGGAGCGCGCGGTCGCTCGGAACCGCAGCGCTCCGCATCGCCCAGGTCGCGCCGCCGTTCGAGCGCGTCCCACCCATCGCCTACGGCGGGACCGAGCGGATCGTCCACACGCTCGTGGTCGAGCTGACGCGCCGGGGCCACGACGTCACGACCTTCGCCAGCGGCGACTCGGCCGTCCCGGGCCGGCTCGTGCCGGTCGTCCCCCATGCCCTCCGACCGAGCGGCTACGGCGGCGATCCGTGGCCCTACTACGTCGCCGAGGTCCTCGAGGTGCTCTCGCGCCAGGACGAGTTCGACATCATCCACGTCCACCTCGAGTGGGCCAACGTCGTCCTCGCCCGGGCCGCGGAGACGCCGGTGATCGGCACGTTCCACGGCCGCATCGACGCGCCGGCCGGCCCGGACATCCTCCGCCACGACGTGGGCGGGATGGTCGCGATCAGCCGGGCGCACGCCCGGACGTACCCCGACATGGGCTGGGCCGGCGTCGTCCACAACGGCCTCGATCTGTCGGGTGCGCCGTTCGAGGAGCGTCGCTCGGACGACCTCGTGTTCGTCGGCCGGGTGGCGCCCGAGAAGGGGATCGTCGACGCGATCCAGGTCGCGCGGCTTGCCGGACGACGGCTGCGGATCGCCGCCAAGATCGGCACGAAGCCCGACGAGCGGGCGTACTACGAGGACGTCTTCAAGCCGGCGCTCGCGGCGTCCGATGCCGAGTATCTCGGCGAGCTGTCGGCCGGAGACCGCGACGCGCTCCTTGCCTCGGCACACGCCGTCGTCATGCCCGGCTCGTGGCCGGAGCCCTTCGGGCTCGTCGCGATCGAGTCGCTCGCCTGCGGCACGCCCGTGATCGCCCGTCGCGTCGGCGCCCTGCCCGAGATCATCCGGGAGGGCCAGGACGGTTTCTTCGGGGATGATCCGGCTCAGCTCGCCTTCCACGTGGACCGTGTCGACGGCCTCGACCGGCGAGCGATCCGGAGGTCGGTCGTCGAGCG
>DASXWX010000256.1:0-5454 GCA_036503395.1 Candidatus Limnocylindrales bacterium | reverse complement strand
CCTGATGGGCGCGGAAGGTCCCCTCGACCAGCTCGCCGTCGACCGTCTCGGGTCCCGTCCAGCCCTTGGGTGAGCGGAGGATCAACATCGGCCAGCGCTGCCAGCGCTGGTCGTCGTCACGCCGGGCCCGCTCCTGGATCGCGCCGATCTCGTCGGCGATCTCGTCGAGCGCGGCCGCCATTGCCTCGTGCATCTTGCGCGGGTCGTCGCCCTCGACGATCACCGGACGATGGCCGTAGCCCTCGAACAGCGAGACCAGCTCCTCGTTCGGCAGGCGACCGAGGACAGTCGGGTTCGCGATCTTGTAGCCGTTGAGGTGGAGGATCGGCAGGACGGCGCCGTCGCGGATCGGGTTGAGGAACTTGTTCGAGTGCCAGCTGCCGGCGAGCGGGCCGGTCTCGGCCTCGCCGTCGCCGATCACACAGGCGACGAGCAGGTTCGGGTTGTCGAACGCGGCGCCGTACGCGTGGGCGAGCGAGTAACCGAGCTCGCCGCCCTCGTGGATCGAACCGGGCGTTTCGGCCGCGGCGTGGCTGGGAATGCCGCCCGGAAACGAGAACTGGCGGAACAGCTCCCGCATGCCCTCGACGTCACGGCTGACGTCGGGATAGAGCTCGCTGTACGTGCCCTCGAGGTAGGCCGCGGCGACGACCGCGGGCCCGCCGTGGCCGGGTCCGGTGATGTAGATCGCGTCGAGATCGCGCTCGACGATCAGGCGATTCAGGTGGGCCCAGATGAAGGTCAGCCCGGGCGTGGTCCCCCAGTGACCGAGGAGGCGCGGCTTGACGTCCTCGTCCCGGAGTGGCTCGCGGAGGAGGGGATTGGCCAGGAGGTAGATCTGACCGACGGAGAGGTAGTTCGCGGCGCGCCACCAGGCATCCATCCGGTCGATGAGCGTGGGGTCGAGGGATCCCTTCGCCTTCGACGCGGGGCCATGACGCCCATCGGTGGTGTCGTAGATCGATGGCTCCTTCGGCGCCGGACCGGTTGCGGGCGGGATCGGGATCGCGGCGAGGACGGGGTCGGGCATCGGGGGCTCCTCGGGGCATCGCGATCGGAGGGGTCGGCCGATCGCGTTCGCGCCGTGTCGTCACGTGTCGCTGCCAGAGTGCGCCGAATCGGCTGACGGGTCCAACCTCCCGGCGACCGCGCGGTTTCTCGCAGCCGCATCGAACTGGCCGCGACGGGCCCCCACATCGACGCCGACGACGCCGACCGGCGCACCGACGCCTTCCGGTGCACCCGCGGCGACGGAGGAGCCGACGCCCGAACCCGTGCCCACACCGACGCCGTCCCGCGTCCCGGATCCGACCGCGACGCCGATTCCGGACCCGTCTCCGGACCCGCCTCCGAAGGCCACGCCCGACCCCACTCCTGATCCGACGCCCGAGCCCACTGGAACCGTCGGTCCCTCGCCGTCTGGCTCGACGGGCGGCTGAGGCGACACGACGCGCGAGGGGCCTCCCTCTGCTGACCGATGCGGCAGCCGCGCCGCTACTCTCCGCTCGTGAGGCACGTCTTCCGACGCGCGGTCGCGGACGAGCCGCCGACCGCCGTCCGTGCGCTGGGCAGCACGATCTGGGACGCCGAGGGCCGGCGCTACCTCGACGCGGCCGGCGGGGCCATCGTCGTCAACGTGGGCCACGGCCGGACCGAGGTGGCCGAGGCGATGGCTGGCCAGGCGGCCACCCTCGCGTATGCCCACGGAAGCGCGTTCACGACCGAGGCGCTCGAGCGGTACGCCGACGCCCTCGCGCCGCGGCTGCCCCTCGACGACGCTCGGATCTACCCCGTATCGGGCGGGTCCGAGGCGATCGAGACGGCGCTCAAGCTCGCCCGTGCCTACCACCTCGCGCGCGGCGAGCCCGATCGGTGGATCGTGTTCGCGCGGTGGGGCAGCTACCACGGCAACACGCTCGGTGCCCTCGATCTGTCGGGTCGCCGTCCGCTCCGTCGCCCGTACGAGCAGTGGCTCGGACGGTTCCGGCACGTCAGCGCCGCGTACTCGTACCGGGCCGGCGAGCCGAGGGCGAACGCGCTCGGGAACGCGGATGAGCTGGCCGCGGAGCTTGAGCGGGCGATCGAGCAGGCCGGCCCGGGAACCGTCGCGGCATTCGTCGCCGAGCCGATCGTCGGCGCGACGCTCGGAGCCGTCGAGCCGCCCGAGGACTACTGGCCGGCGATCGCCGACGTCTGCCGTCGCCACGGAGTCCTGCTCGTCGCGGACGAGGTGATGACCGGCTTCGGCCGCACCGGTCGGTGGTTCGGCGTCGACCACTGGGGCGTTCGCCCGGACGTCCTCGTCGCGGCCAAGGGCGCGACCTCCGGCTACTGGCCGTTCGGGTTCGTGGCCGTCACCGGCGAGCTCGCCGATTCCGTTCGCTCGGCCGGCCCGTTCGTCCACGGGTTCACCTACAGCCACCACCCCGTCGGAGCGGCAGTGGCGAACGAGGTCCTGGCCATCCTCGAGCGGGAGTCGCTGGTCGAAGCGAGTGCGACGAAGGGCGAGCTGCTGCTCGCGCTCCTGAGAGAGCGGCTCGCCGATCACCCGCGGATCGGCGAGGTCCGCGGTCGCGGGCTGATGGTGGGGATCGAGCTCGTCGAGGACGTCGAGACGCGGGCCCCGTTCGCGCGGCCGGACCGGATCGTGGAGCGCGTGGTGTCGACCGCACGGGACGCCGGGCTGCTGCTCTACAGCGGCACGGGCAGTGCCGACGGCGTCGACGGCGACGTGATCCTTCTCGGCCCGCCGTTCGTCGTGACGGACGAGGAGCTCGTCGCGATCGCCGACGGGACGACCCTGGCGATCGACAGGGTCGTCGGCGCAGTCGCGGCGCGCTGACGGGCAGGGCTTCCGCCCCACCCGCCAGCGCGATCAGGAGCGGCTACTCGGTCGCGTTCGCGCAGTGCTCCCCGCCGTCACCCTGGCCGTTCCCGGGTGTCCCGACGGGCGGAAGCGGGAGCGTCAGACCACTCTGCTCGGCATGGGCGAGGATCGCTTCCTTTGCCATCCCGTTGTCGTTCGAGGGGCTGCCGGCCGCCTCGGCAGCGCAGAAGGTCGAAGGCAGGCCGGTGTGATGGAACGCGAGCACCGGCGCGGGCAGGACGAGCGCGAGTGCGATCCCCGCGGCGGCCACCAATCTCCTCATTCGGGCACCTCCGTTCCGGCAGCGGCAACACCCGGCGGTGCCGGAGCCGGCCGGGCGAGATCGGGTACGAGGGGAACGGCGAGGCGGTTTCGCGCAGCCCGCGGGGGCCCTGAGCAGGCCGAGGCCGTTGAACGCCTACCAGCCCCCGGGTCGCGGCCGTCGTGGGTTCGTGGCGGCCCGCGCGATGACGATCACGCCGAGGGCGACGAGGATGATCGGCCAGCCGAGTCGGGCGAGCGCGTCGCTCGTCGATGCGGCGCCGACGAGGACGAGGATGAGGCCGACCCAGGCCTGCCAGCCCCAGCCGCCGCGTTCGAGGTAGCGGATGACCGCGATGAACAGGAAGCCGAAGCCGAGGGCGAGCGTCGTCCAGCCGCTGCCGGTGATCAGCCCGAGGTCCCGCAGCACGCTCGGGATCGCGAGCGCGGTCAGCAGCGTTCCGGCGTAGAGCGCCGCCGTTCGCCGCTGGGCGATCCAGAGCAGGAGGAGCCCGACGCCGATCGCGAGGAAGACGAGCGACGATGCCAGCCGAATGAACGGCAGGAACTCGTTGGCGAGGAACAGGACTCCGAGCGCGACCAGGATGAGGCCGAGCCAGATGGCACCGTTGCGGGACCGGTCCTCGCCGTCCCAGGTCCAGCCGCCGGACCAGCTCCAGCCGCCGCCTCGGACCTCCACGTGCCGGGGTCGGCCGGGCTCGGTGGGTGACGTCATCGCGTCACTCTAGCCGGACGCGGCTCCCGGGGCCGGGCGCGGTGCCGCCGGGTCCCCGCCCGTCTGCGACGATGCCGCGTCGTCCTCCGCATGCGAAAAGCCGAGGCGCTCCGCGAGCCGCCCGAGCGGACCGGGCGCCCACCAGTTCCAGTGGCCGAGCAGACGCATCGTCGCAGGGACGAGCAGGACCCGGATGATCGTCGCGTCGACGAGGACCGCGATCGCCATGCCCACGCCGATGCTCTTGATCGTGATCGTCTGCGCCAGCGCGAAGGCCGCGAAGACCGTGACCATGATCAGCGCCGCGCCGGTGATGACGCCGGCCGTCCGGGCCAGGCCCTCGGCGACCGATTCGGTGTTGTCGCCGGTCCGTCGCCACGCCTCCTGGATGCGGGACAGGAGGAGCACCTCGTAATCCATCGAAAGGCCGAACAGGACACAGAACATGATCACCGGGTTGCCTGCAATCGTGTAGCCGAGTGGCTCGAACGCGAGCTGGCCGGCGAGGTGACCGTCCTGGAAGATCCAGACGAGGGCGCCGAAGCTCGCCGAGATCGAAAGCAGCGTCATCACGACGGCCTTGACCGGGAGCACGACCGATCCGAACAGCAGGAACAGGATCGCCAGCATCGCGACGAGGACGGTCGCGACCACAAAGGGCAGCCGCTGCTCGAGCGCGGCCAGGAAGTCGTGGCCGAGCGCGGCAGAGCCTCCGACGGCCGTGCGAATGCCGTCGCCGGCAGGCAGCGTGCGGATTGTCGGGATCATCGATGTCGCCTGGGGCAGCGCCGGGTCGAGCGGGCTGACGGCATCGAACCGGACCGTCGAGCCGTGGACGTACGCCGCCGCGAGCGTGGCGAAGCCCGGCGGACGCTGCGCGGCGGGAGCCGACCAGGCCGCCACGACCTGGTCCGTCGTCAGCGCGGCTCCGGTCGTTGGGTCGGTCAGGCCGCTGAACGGGCTCTCGACGCGCGCGACGTTGGCGACCTTCGCGAGACGGGCGGCGTAGTCCGCGAGCCGACGGACGTTGTCGGGTGCGAACGGGTCGCCGGTGACGTCCGCGAGGACGACGATCGGGGTGGTCTCACCGGGCGGGAAGTCGTCGCGGAGCGTGACGTACGCGTCGCGGCTCTCGAGGCCGGCGGGGTAGATCGAGGCGCCGGGGACGCCCTGCTCGATGTGGAGGAACGGGACGCCGAGGCCGAGCAGCAGGGCGAGGACGGGCACGAGGACGAGCACGGGCCGGCGCATGACGCCGTGGGCGACCCGCTCCCAGCGGTGCGTACGCTCGAGTGGCCGGCCGCCGCGGACCCGGCGGACGAGGCCGGCGAGGCTGAGGGCATTGACGCGTGGTCCGAGCATCCCGAGCACGGCCGGCAGGAAGGTCAGCGCGTAGACGACCGAGAAGAAGACCACGATCGCGCCGCCGAGACCCATCGACGCGAGGGCCGGAGCCTTCAGGACGAGCAGACCCGCCAGCCCGATCGCCACCGCGCTGCCCGAGAAGGCCACCGCCTTGCCCGACGTCGCGACCGCGCGCTCGACCGCCTGCTCGACCGTTCGACCGCGCGCCAGCTCCTCGCGGAACCGG
>DASXWX010000255.1:0-8688 GCA_036503395.1 Candidatus Limnocylindrales bacterium | reverse complement strand
GTGGCGATGCCGCCGGCGTCGTTGCCGGCGATCCCGGCGATGAGCCCGGGGCCCATGACCGCGAGGAACGCGAGCACGCCCCGCCTGCCGCGGAAGCGGCCTCGGAGCCGGAGCACCTCGCGCGAGGCGATCCGGTCGGCGAGCCGCTCGAACAGCCCCGCTCGCGGCGGCGCGCCGACTCGACCGGCCGGACCGACCCTGCCGGCTCGCTCCACCGCCCGCGCCCGGACGTCGCGGGCGACGCGAACCGCCCGGGCCGGCGAACCAGCACGGGCCGCGCCCCGCGCGACGTCGCGAACGGACGGCAGCTGCGGCATCAGCGACGCTCCGCCCCGGCGCCGCTCGGCGTCTCGCCCGCGTCGGACCGACCCTCGCGCTCGCGCGCGAACCGCCGCGGCAGGCGACGCTTCCAGGCATCGGGGAGGATCGTGTCGAAGGCATCGTCGACCGTGACGATCCCCGCGAGCCGGCTCTCTTCGTCGACCACCGGCACGGCCAGGAGGTTGTAGCGGGCGACGACCTGGGCGACCTCGTCCTCGTCCGCGTCGACGCCGACGGCGACGGGCTCCCGGATCATCACCTCGGCGATCTGCTGATCGGGCCGGGCCACGATCAGGTCGCGCAGCGACAGGACGCCGACGAGCCGATCGGCCGCGTCCGTGACGTAGATGTAGTAGATCGTCTCCGCGTCGGGCTCGAGCTCGCGCAGCCGATCGATCGTCTCGGCCGCGGTGAGCGACTCGGGGATCGCCACGAACTCGGTCGTCATGATCCCGCCGGCGGTGTCCTCGGCGTAGCCGAGCAGCTGCCGCACCTCGGCCGCCTCCTCGCGCTCCATCAGGGCGAGGATCTCCTCGCGGGTCTCGTCCGAGAGGTCCGCCACGAGGTCGGCCGCATCGTCCGGGCTCATCTCCTCGAGGATGTCGGCCGCGCGTTCGGGCTCGAGGTCCTCGAGGACCTCCACCTGTGTCCCGGGCTCCATCTCCTCGATCGCGTCGGCAGCGGCCTCGTCGTCGAGCGAGGCGAGCACGCCGGCCCGGTCCTTCGGGGCGAGCTGGTCGATGATCGCGGCGAGATCGGCCGGGTGGAGCTCGGCCAGACCGGCGTGCGGGACGCGCAGCTTGATCGAGGCGACCGACGTCTCGACCGGGTCGACGTCCTCCCAGTCGATGTAGCGCTCCGGGAGCGGCAGCCGGAGGTTGCGAGCGATGATCCGGTAGGCGTCCTCGAAGCCGAGCCGACGGAGGAGGCCGGCCGCGCCGACGTCGACCGCAACCAGTCGCAGGGAGCCTTCGATCTCGTCGAGGCGCAGGTCGTTCACTCGGACGACCTTGCGGCCATCGATGTCGACGATCTGCTTGTCGAGCAGGTCGGTTCGAAGCCGGATCTCGGTGGGACGCTGGCGGAACTTGCCGATGTCGATCGTGCGGGTTCGGAGGCGCGCGCCGTCGGCGTCCACCGAGGCCACGGAGGACCATGGCACGAAGATCTGGCGCCGGTCGGTTCCGACCACGAGGCCGGTGACGGGCGGGTAGCGATCGCCCACGGCGACGATCAGGTCGTCGACCTTGCCGATCGACTCGCCCTGCCGATCGAGCACAGGGCGTCCGGTCGCCTGGCTCAGGTAGAGCATCTGCCACCTCGCGAGCGGGCCCGTGCCCGCCCGAGGCGGCGTCGCGCCCGGACGACCCGAGCGAGGTCAGTCCGTCAGCGCGGTCCGCAGGAAGGCGGGACGGTACCCATCCAAGCGGCGCTCCCGCGCCGCTGACGACTGGGTCCGGTGTCCACTGGGGGACGAATCCTCCGCGTTGATTCCGACGGCGGGCCGACGCCGGGGCATGCCCGAACAGCCCCGCCAACTCGGAGTCTAGGCAGCGAGGGGAACGCCGGTCAACGCACCGACGCGATTTCGCCACCGTATCTTGGACGCGTGAGGCGAGGGGTTGCGGAGGCCGTCCGAGGCTACGTGCAGTCTGCCGCGGAACGACTCGGGATCGATCGGCGCCTCCTGCTCGGCCTCCTCGGAGTGGCGGTGATCGCGTTCCTCGCCCGGCTCATCCCGGTGCTCGCGAGCGCCGGTCTCCACGGCTTCATCGATTACGACGACGGCGTCTACATGGGCTCGGCGCTGGCGCTGGTTCGGGGTCGGATCGTCTACCGGGACTTCGTCATGCTCCATCCGCCGGGGATCGTCTACGTTCTGTCGCCGTTCGCTCTTCTCAGCTTCGTGGTATCGGACGCGAACGCGTTCGCGGCTGCGCGGCTGGGGATGATGATTCTCGGGGCGATCAATACGCTCCTGGTCGGTGCCGTGGCGGCGCGCCTGAGTCGCACCGCCGCACTCGCGGCAGCCGCGCTGTACGCCGTCTGGATCGTTCCGATCTACACGGAGCGATCGACATGGCTGGTCGGGCCGCAGAACACCGCTCTCCTCCTCGCCCTGCTCGTCCTGGCCGTGCCCGCAACGAACGGCGAGCGACGCACCGAAACCAGGTCCGAAGGCGCCCTCGGCTGGCGGCGTGCGGCGCTGGCGGGCCTGCTCCTCGGCATCTGTGGCGCAATCCAGATCTGGGCCGCCGTCCCCGCGGTCGTCATCCTGGCCTGGATCGCGTGGCGGACACGAGACCAGCCCGGAGGCTGGCTACGACCGACGACCGCCTACGTGGCTGCCGGGCTCGCGACCGTTGCCGTGCTCTTCGCCCCGTTCCTGGTCGCCGCGGGCCCGCGAATGATCCGGATCATCATCTTCGAGCAGCTCGGTCGTGGTGCCGACAACGTCGCGCTCCTCCGTCGGATCACCGCGATGGAGGGCATGCCCCAGGCCGCCACGGCGCCGATTGCGCACGTCGCCGTCGTCTGCGGTGCCGTCCTGATCTCCGGGGCGGTGGCCCTCACGGCCTGGCGGCGGCCCGTGGTCCGGCCGTGGGCGACCCTCATGGCCATCCAGGCGGCGTTTCTGCTGGTCACGCCGTCGTTCTTCCGCCACTACGCCGCGTGGTATGCGCCCGCGGCTGCAATCTCGGTCGGCTGTGCGGTGGCCGCGCTCATCGAGGCGATCCCGGACCGGCGCCGAGCGGTTGTGGTCGCTCGGTTGGTGACAGCCACCGGACTCGTCGCCCTGCTCTCGATGACCCTGTTCCCGCGGGCGGTCCAGATGCGGTCGGCGACGCTGCCGTTCCCCGCCCACCGAGTGGCCCTCGCACTGGGCGACGCCCGGTGTCCGACCTCGGACTCGCCCTCGCTTCTCATCCTCACGGGGATGATGCGACGGATGGTCACGAACGGCTGTCCGCTTCTCGTCAGCCCGACCGGGATCTCGTACGACACGGACCGGGTCGCGACGAACCGAGGCAGCCGACCGAACCAGCCCGAATACCAGGCCGCGATGCGCGCCTACTACACCGGGAGCGACGCGGTGGCCTTCATCCGGAGTGACCACAGCAACGGGCTTTCGTCCGCGACGTGGGCCGCGATCAGGGCCCGTTTCCCCGTTGAGCATCATGTCGGGCGAGTTCGAATCTTTCTGCCGAGCGGGTGACCGTCCCCGTCTCGTCGCCGCGAGCAACCGCTCCCGTATCTTTCCGCCAGTGACTGATGCTGACGAGGTCGCCGGCGCGGCCGCGGAATCGCGTGCCCGGTCGATCGTCCACGACCGGCCGCTGCTGCTCTCGCTCCTGGGTCTCGCGGTCGTTGCCTTCCTCGCCCGGCTCCTGCCCGTCGTGCTGACGGGCGGGCTCCGCGGCTACATCGACTACGACGACGGCGTCTACATGGGCACGGCCCTTGCCCTGCTCCGGGGGACCATCGTCTACCGCGACTTCTACATGCTCCACCCGCCGGGGATCGTGTATGTCCTGTCGCCGTTCGCGGCGCTCAGCTTCGTGGTCTCCGATGCGGCCGCGTTCATGGCGGCACGGGTCGGGTTCATGCTCCTCGGCGCGGTCAACACCGTCCTGGTCGGCCTGCTCGCGTCGCGGCTCGGGCGGTGGTCGGCGCTCGCGTCGGCGGCGCTCTACGCCGTCTGGATCGTGCCGATCTACACCGAGCGGTCGACGTGGCTGGTCGGGCCCCAGAACACGCTCCTGCTCCTCGCTCTCCTCGCGATGGCCCGGCGATCCCGAGGCAGCGACGGCACTCCTGCGCCTCTCGGGTGGCGCCGTGCCGCGCTCGTCGGCGCGCTCATCGGCGCGTGCGGCGCGATCCAGATCTGGGGCGCGGTGACCGCGGCGGCGGTCTTCGTCTGGCTGGTGGTCGAGGTGAGCCGGCAGCGCGACCGGCTTCGTCCGCTGATCGCCTACGTCGTCGCGGGGATCGCCGCGCTCGTCCTGTTGCTGCTGCCGTTCTTCCTCGCGGCCGGCACGAAGATGATCCGCATCATCATCTTCGACCAGCTCGGACGCGGCGGCGATCGCATCCCGATCGGCGCTCGCCTCCGGGCGATCGAAGGGCTGCCGGCCAGCTCGCACGTCCCCGACGCCATCGTGGGCGCGGTCTTCGTCGCAGCGGTCATGGTCGTGGTCATCGGGGCGTGGCGACGGCCGGCGATCCGTCCGTGGGCGTGGATCCTCGCGGCGCAGCTCGCGTTCCTGTTCGTCACGCCGTCGTTCTTCCGCCATTACTCGGCCTGGCTCGCGGCGACGGCAACGGTCGCGATCGGCTCGTCCGTCGCGACGATTGCCGGCTGGGTCGCCGGCCGGCGCGGCGCGGGTGAGGTCCCACTCAGGCCCGCCTCGGGCGTCATCGGCGGCGGCTACGCGATCGCGCTGGCCGGGCTCCTCGCGATCAGCACGATCCCCGGCACGGCCGGCTTCCACCGCCCGTCTGACCCGTTCCCGAGCCGCCAGGTCGCGCGAGCCCTGGCCACTGCCCGCTGCCCGACGGCCGACTCGGCGACGATGCTGATCCTGACCGGGCTCCTCAGGCGGATGCTCGACAACGGCTGCCCGGTGCTCGTCAGCCCCACGGGCGTGTCGTACGACTCGGACCCGACCCTCCGTGGCCCGGGGCGATCGCGGAAGAACCAGGTCGAGTACCAGGCGATCATGGCCCGCTATTACGGCGAGAGCGACGGCGCGGCCTTCATCCGGAAGGAGAGCTCGAACGGGCTCACGGATCAGACGTGGGCCACGATCCGGTCCCACCTGCCCGTCGAGCTCCGCATCGGCAACAAGATCACGATCTACCTGCCCGCCGGGAGCTGACGGGGGACCTTCGGGCCGGTGCCGGGAGGGACCTCCGACTGGGCGTATCGAGGCGCTCGGAGGGGGAGGATCAGGTCCCAATGAGCGCGCTGCCCGATGCCGCGGTTGCCGGACCGACCGGTCCCACCGCGCGGTTCCACCGTCTCCGCCTGATGGGCGATCGCCTGGCCGACCCCCGACTCGTCGCGGGCCTGGTCGTGATCCTCGCGGGCGCGCTCGTCTGGATCGCGGTGACCGACCCGGTCGCGAACCCCGTCTGGCTCGTCACCCGACCCCTGCTGCTCGCCGGCGGCTATCTCGTGGCCACCGGGTTCGCCCGCCGTTCCGCCCATCGCCGGGTCGAGGCCGAACGGCTCCGCCAGCAGCGGATGGCGAGCGTCCTCTCGATCGCCCAGCGCCTGACCAGGACCTTCGACCGGGACGAGATCCTGGCGACGATCGTCACCGAGACGAACCGCAACCTGGGCTCGGACGCGACGACCCTTCGGATCGTCCGCGACGACGTGCTCGTTCCCGAGGCGTGGGCCGGCATGAGCGATGAGACCGCCCGTGGCCTGCCGGCGTTCGGGCTCGACGAGGGCTTCTACGGGCGCGCGATCCGGAGCCGCAAGGTGTGGGTCTGTGACGACATTCCCGCGGAGCCCGGCAGCGCCGCCGTCGTCGAGCGGTACGGCCCCGACGTCCAACTCTCGGCGGAGATGATCGCGCCGCTGTTCGCCGCCGACCGCCCGATCGGGGCGCTCACGGCGGCGTCGCGCGAGCGTCGGCGCTGGACGCGCGACGACATCGAGTTCATCGCCGCCGTCGCCACGCACGCCTCGATCGCACTCCACAACGCGGGACTCTTCTCCCAGACGGAGCTGCGTGCCGCCCAGCTCGACGTCCTGCGGGCCGCCTCCGCCCGCCTCAGCCGCGAGAACACGGTCGAGTCGGTGGGCCGGGCAGTGGTCGAGGAGACGAAGCGGATCATCGATTACCACAACGCCCGGGTCTACCTGCTCGAGGAGCCCGACGAGGTCGTGCCGATCGCCTTCGAGGGCCGCGTCGGCGAGTACGACAAGGTCGACTTCGAGCTCCTTCGAACGAAGCTCGGCGTCGGCTTCACCGGCTGGGTCGCGGCCAACGGTCAGCCGCTCCTGATCGACGACGCGAACGCCGACGCGCGCGGAACGGCGATCCCCGGAACGGACGACGTCGACGAATCCATGCTGTGCGTCCCGATGCGCTTCGGCGAGCGGATCATCGGCGTCATCACGCTCTCGAAGCTCGGGCTGCGCCAGTTCGACCGCGAGGACCTCCGCCTCCTCCAGATCCTCGCCGACCAGGCGGCGACCGCCGTCGAGACCGTTCGGCTGCTGGCGCGGACGCAGGCGCTCGCCGGCGAGCTCCGGCGGCTCCTGGACATGAGCGGAGAGCTCGGGCGGTCCCTCGACACGCGGGCCGTAGCCGACCTGATCGCCCGCCACCTCGCCGCGGCGACCGGCATGGACACCTGCACGATCTCCTACTGGGATCGACCCGGCGATCGGCTCCTCACGTGGGGGTGCTGGCCGGCCGGGGAGATCGAGATGCTCGAGTCGGCCTACGAGCTCCGGCCGTTCCCGGAGACCCGCCGGGTCCTCGTCGACCAGGTCGTCTCGATCGTCGATACGAACGAGCCGACGGCCGATCCGGCCGAGGTCGACCTCCTGCGCGAGACGGGTGGCGAGACCTTGGTGATGCTCCCGCTCGTCGCGAAGGGTGAGTCGATCGGGCTCGTCGAGCTGACCTCGACAGCCTCGATGGCGATCGACGCCCAGCGCCTCGAGCTCGCCCGGACGATGGCGAACGAGGCCGCGATGGGGCTCGAGAACGCACGCCTCTACGAGGACGCCCGCGCGCTCGCCGACCGCGACCAGCTGACCGGCTTCTTCAACCACCGCTACCTGCAGGAGCGGCTCGGCGAGGAGGTCATTCGCGCCGGTCGGTCGCGGACTCCGCTGTCGTTCCTGATGATCGACCTCGACGACCTGAAGCTGGTCAACGACACCTTCGGCCACCTCTTCGGCGACCGCGTCCTCGCCTGGACGGCCGAACGGATCCGGGCGACCCTCCGGGCCAGCGACGTCCCGGCTCGCTACGGCGGCGACGAGTTCGCGGTGATCCTCCCCGACACCGATCGCGAGGGTGCCGACCGAGCGGCGCAGCGCATCCTCGACGCGTTCGCCCAGGAGGCTTTCGAGTCCGGCGACCGCGGCCGCGTCCCGATCGGCGTTTCCGTCGGCGTCGCCAGTCTCGGCGACGACGGTCGGACGGCGCAGGCGGTGATCGCCGCGGCTGATGGCGCGCTGTACGACGTCAAGCGCCGAGGCGGCAACGGCCGCGCTCGCACCGGCCGCCGTGCCCGCTCGGGCGTCGGGGAGCAGAGCGCCGTCTGACCGCTCGAGCCCCGCGAAGGCCGGCCGAGGCAGAAGCGCGCGGGGCTTGCGTGACGCGCAAATGTCATTGGAAATTCGTGGACGGACAGGCGGCTCGGGGTACGGAAGTACTGCCCGGCGCCTGGACGGACGTACCTCCTTCGTGGGCTTACCCGGGTCCCGTCGCCCCGTCATGCTTCGGCCGTGCCAGGAGGGATCGGCGCACGGCGTGACCAGCGTGCGGCCGAACGACCCCTCCGCGTGGGCTGGCGTCTGTTCGCCGGCACCTTCGCCGCGCTCGCCGTCGTCACCGTCCTCCGCGTCGCCATCGACCGAGCGCCCCTCGACCTGTTCCTCGTCGCGCTCGTGCTCGTGACCGGCCTGCTCGCCGTGCGCCACCAGGGGCTCGTCCGCGAGCTCGAGGCGGGCCGCCGGACCGAGGCCGAAGCCTTTGCCCGCATCCTCCGCGGCCTGTCCCGGTCGGTCTCGCCCGACGCTATCGTCGGCGCAATCGTGGACGAGCTCGCCGGGGTGACCGGGGCCGACCACGTCGTCGTCGTCCGCCGTCACGCGCATCCATCGGTCCTCGAGGCGACCCTCGTCAGCAGCCGCCCCGGCGTCCCGAGCTCGACGACGCTACTGCCGGCGACGGCGCTCGAGGACGCCGCCGGGGGGCGGCGAGTTGCCGCGGCGGTCCGGGTCTCGGAGCCGGTTGCGGTGGCGGCGGGCGGCATGCCGTCACATCCACCCGAGCACGTGCCGAGCGCTCGCGTCGCGACTCCCTCGAGCCTCCATGCCGCGCCGATCGGTGGAGGAACCGACGGTGCGGTTCTGGCGATCGCCGCGTCGGCCGCGCGCGCATACGGTCTCGCGAACACGATCGCGGAGCCCCTGCTGGTCGAGGGGCGTGTTGCGGGAGCGATCGTTCTCTCACGGCGTACTCGCGGCGGCTGGGCCGAGCCCGCACTCCGAATGCTCGCCGCCGCGGCCACGGAGGCGTCGGCCGCGCTCGAACGCGCGGACTCGTATCGGGAGGCGGCCGCCGCCGCGTCGACCGACGGGCTGACCGGGCTGCCGAACCGCCGCTACTT
>DASXWX010000254.1:0-6147 GCA_036503395.1 Candidatus Limnocylindrales bacterium | reverse complement strand
GTTCGCGATCCGCTGGGCGCTCTTCTGGCCGAACGCGATCGAGACGACGGCGGCAGGCATCTACGGGACCCATGTGAACGTCTGGGGCGACTATCCGATCCACCTGGGGAACGTCGCCGCGTTCGACTACGGCAACGACTTTCCCCCCACGCACCCCCGCTTCGCCGGCCACGCCTTCGGCTACCACTACCTGATCGACCTGACCGCGGCCGCGCTCGTGCCGTTCGGCCTGACCCCGGCCGCGGCGCTCGAGGTTCACTCGCTGGTCCTGTCGATCGTCGCCGCGGTCGCCCTGTTCGCCTTCGCGCGGGCGCTCACGGCGAACGCGACAATCGGCGCGCTCACGGTCGGGCTCTTCCTGCTCGGAGGCGGTCTCGGCTGGATCAACACGATCCAGGGCCTCCTCGGCAACACCGCGAACCTGCCCCAGCCGGTGACGCTGCCCTGGGACTACCGCTGGAAGACCGAGTCGAACTTCGAGTGGGTCAACATGTTCTGGGCGTTCTGGATGTCGCAGCGGGCGTTCCTGTACGGGATGCCGATGGCATTTCTCGTCATCCGTGGCACGCTCCGAGCCCGCGAGACGCGCGACCCACGGCTGTGGGCCGCCGCGGGCGTCGTCGCCGGCCTCCTGCCGCTGGCGCATCTCGGGACGCTTCTCGCGCTGGCGATCGTCGTCCCCGTCCTGTTCCTGCTCCTGCCGTCACGCGGCTGGTTCCTCTTCGGGATGGTGTGGATGGCCGCGGCCGCGCCCCAGCTGCTGGCGATCGGCGGCGGCGGTGCAGGCGCGCTCTCGTCCCTTCGCATCCAGCTCGGCTGGGTCGCGGACACGGGCTCCGCGCCGGACCCCTGGCCCGTCTTTTGGATCAAGAACCAGGGCGCGTTTCTCGTGCTCTCGCTCGTCCCGCTCGCGGTCGCCGGCCTCGTCCCGTCAACCGCCCGTCGCGTCCTGCTCGCGTTCTGGGCGATCTGGGTCCTCGGCAACATCGTCGTGTTCGGGCCGTGGGACTGGGACAACCACAAGATCCTCGTCTACTGGTTCCTCGCGGTCGCGATCGCGTCCGCGGCCGCGCTCGTCTGGCTCTGGAGGCGCTGGCGCGCTCCGCTGCTGCGGCTCGGGCTGGCCGCCGTCGTCGTGACGATGACCGCCTCCTCCGTCCTCGAGGACGTGAACCAGGCCCTCGGCCAGAGCACGTATCCGATGCTCGACGCCGAACAGGTGCGGCTGGGCGAGCTCGTCGCGGCCCGGACGCCGGCGCATGCCGTGTTCGTCGACGGCATGGCGAACCACGATCCGGTCCAGATGATCGCCGGCCGAACGCTGTACGTCGGCTACGCGAACTGGCTGTGGGCGGAGGGGCTGCCGTACGTTCCGCGCCAGGACGACGCCCTCCAGATCCTTCGCTGGGGGCCGGCTGCGGAGTCGTTGATCGCCACGAACGAGATCGACTACGTCGTGATCGGCCCGCTCGAGCGAACCGAGGGCGCGAACGAGGCCGCATTCGCCGAGCGCTTCCCCGTCGCCGTCGAGACCGAGAACTACCGCGTCTACGACGTCCGCTCGCTCAGGCGATGAAGTCGCCGCGGACGAATCCGAGAGCGAGCACCCCGAGCCCGATCGACGAGGCGACCACCCACAGCCGGTCGAACCGCCGATTGCGCCCGATCAGCGCCAGCAGGACGAAGACCGGAAACACGACCAGCACGTAGCGGTTCGTCGAGGTGAGCGGCGTGGGCTGGATCCGGAGCGCCGGCAGCAGCAGCTGGGGCAGCGCCAGGAGCGTGTAGCTGAGCGGCAGGATCCGCGAACCGGCGACGACGAGCGCGATCGAGCCGAACAGGGCCACCAGGTTGAAGAGCTGGAGCCCGTCGTGATGGTCGAGGAACCACTGCCAGCTGGCGGCGGCCACGTCCCACGGCGCGTGGAAGTTCCGCCCGCCCCACAGGTCCTGGCTCTCGAGCGGCGACATGCCGCTCACCGCCGCCGCGACGACGAACCACAGTCCGAACACGATCGCCGGACCGACGATCGCCACGGCGGGCGCGACGAGCGAGCCGAGCCGGTCGCGCAGCTCCGGACGGAGGTCGAACCGGACGTACCGGACCGCCTCCCATGCCAGCGGCAGCGCCAGCAGGATGCCCTGGGTACGGGTGAGGGTCGCGACGGCGGCGGCGGCCGCGGCGATCCACCAGTGCCGCCTCCGGGCGGCCAGGAGCGCGCCGGCTGACGCCGCGAGAAAGAGCGATTCGCTGAACGGCGCGAACAGGAAGAACGCCGCCGGAAAGACCGACAGATAGAGCAGCGTTCGCCGGGCGATCCCGCGTCCGAAGTCGTCGGCCACGAGATGGAGCAGGGCGACGCCGGCGACGAGATAGGCGATCGCGGTGACGATCTCGCCCGCGGCCGCGACGCTGCCGCCCACGAACGGGGCCACGAGCGCGATGAGGACCGGGAAGGCGGGGAAGAACGAGACGGAGTTCTCGCCGGCCTCGTAGCCCCACGTCGCGATCTTCCCGAACCAGCACGCGTCCCAGCGCTGCCAGACGCCGACGATGAGGAAGTTCGTGCCGTGATCGTCGAGCCGCGGGAACGTCGACCAGCCGTCCCAGGCCAGCTCGTAGCTGCACGGCCCGGGCACGCCGCCGACGCCGATCGCATAGAGCGCGAGCAGCCCGAGCGCGAGCTTGAGCCCGACGAGCAACGTCGCGCTCTCGCGGAGCGGTTCGAGCGCGTCGAACCATGTCCTGGTGCTCACCCGTTCCTCCACTGGCCGAATCGGCGGATGGACGCGGAGCGCGAGCGCCACGAACAATACCGGGGTGATGGACCGAGTCTCGGCCCCCGGCGCCGCGCCCGCGCCCTCGGGCACCCTCCGCGACTACGCCCGGCGAACCGAGCTCGCGGGGCTGATCGACCTCGCCCGATCACGGCCCGAGCTCTCGTCGACGCTCGCGATCGTCGTGGTGACGAGCGCGATCTACCTGTTCACGTCGTCGCGCGACCGCCAGGAGCTCGACTACTTCGTCCGTCTGGCGGATGCGTTCCTCCACGGCCGGATCACGCTGCTCGAGGCGCCGTCCTGGCTGAACGAGCTCATCCCCGCCGGTCCCGGCGAGTGGTATGTCACGTATCCGCCGTTCCCGGCGATCCTCCTCGTGCCGATCGTCGCGATCTTCGGGACCTCGATCCACGAGCAGATCGTCAGCTCGATCATCGGCGCGGGGGCGGTCGGCCTGGCGTGGCAGCTGTTCCGCGTCTTCTCGCTCTCGGGGCGGGCGAGGCTCCTGCTGACCGTCGCGTTCGGCTTCGGAACCGTCCTCTGGTACGTGTCGGAGGTCGGGTCGGTCTGGTACTACGCCAGCGTCGTCGGGATCTTCTTTCTGCTCGCCGCGCTCAACCTCGCCTTCCGGCACCGGGCCCCGCTCCTCGTCGGACTCTTCCTCGGCTGCGCGGCCACGTCCCGCCTGCCGATCGCGCTCGCCGCGCCGGCCCTCGCGGCGATCCTCGTCGACCTCCACCGGTCCCGTCCGATGCCCCGGCTCGTGCCCGCCCTGCGGACCCTCGTCCCGTACGCGGTCGGGCTCGCGATCCCGATCGGGCTGTACGGCCTCTACAACATCGCCCGCTGGGGCACGCCGATGGACCAGGGCTACGTGAGCATCCCGGGAGTCCTCGACGATCCCTACTACAGCCAGCACGGGATCCTGTCGCTCTGGTACGTGCCCCGGAACCTGTTCGCGATCTTCTTCCGGAGCTGGAACTACGTCGACGAGCCGCCGTTCCTCCAGCCGTCCTGGTGGGGGCTGTCGATCTTCCTCACGACGCCGCTGTACCTGTGGCTGTTCAAGTCGCGCCTGACGGACCCGCGCGTTGCCTGGTCGCTCCTCGGCATCGGCCTGGTCGCGCTCCCGATCGTCACCCACGGCAACGTCGGCACCACGCAATTCGGCTACCGCTTCAGCCTCGACTTCCAGCCGTTCCTGTTCGTGATGCTCGCGACGGTGCTGGAGCGCGGCGTCAGTCGGCTGGCGATCGTCGCGACGGCTGCAGGCGTGGCGGCGTGCGCCTACGCGATCTGGGCGATATCGATCGGCTTCGTCGCCTTCTGACGCCGGCGCACAGGCGCCGGTCGCTCAGCCCTTGGGCTCGACGACGATCGTGACCTCGGGCGTCATCCCGCTGAATACCTTGACTGCGACCTTGTACGTGCCGAGCGTCTTGAGCGGCTGGTCGAGGTCGATCTTGTGGCGGTCGATCGTGATCCCGCGCCGGCCGAGGGCGTCGGCGATGTCCTGGGCGGTGATCGAGCCGTAGAGCTTGCCGCCCTCGCCCACCTTCACCCCCATCGTCAGCGTCGTCGAGGCGATCCGGTTGGCCGCGATCTCTGCCTCCTCGCGCTCGCGCTTGCGCTTCTCCTCGCGACTGGCGATGTCGTGCACGTAGGCGCGATACGCACCGCCGGCCGCGGGCACCGCGAGCCGCTTCGGGATGAGGAAGTTGCTGGCGTAGCCGTCGGCGACCGACTTGAGCTCGCCGCTCTTGCCGAGCTTCGGCACGTCGGTCGTCAGGATCACCTTCACGCGATCGAATCCTCCATCGTTCGCCTGCGGCGCGCGGCCGCTGGCCTGTCCTCGTCGATCCAGGTGCGCAGGCGCGGACCGATCCCCCACCGCGCCAATGCGCCGCCGACGGCCTCGACGAGCGTCGGTACCCGACTGATCGCCCGACGAACGGGACCGGGCGTCAGGCGCCGGATCTGGGCGACGTCGTGGTCGAACGCGCCGCGCTCGATACCCAGCTCGTCGAGCTTCTCGTCGAGCAGGTCGCGTGGGACGCCGTCGAGGAACAGGTCGACTGCGAGCACGACGACCACGAGATCGTCGAGGCCGCCCAGGACCGGGATCTCGTCGGGCAGCAGGTCCCGCCCGAGGACGAGGTAACCGAGCGCCCCGGCGAGCAGGGCCTTGCGCGATCCCGGCATGCGATCGTCGACGACGAGCGACCAGACGAGCCGCGAGTACTGCGGGGCGCGAGACGCGAGCGGCGCCAGCGCCAGCAGCCCGAGCGAGCGACGTAGACCGCCGCCGAACGAACCGCCGAGCAGTCCCCGCGAGCGGCGCTCGCGGCGGCGGGACCTGGACATCGAGACGACCGAACCTCCGGGTAATCGACACGGCGGCGCTGGGCCGTGCCGGTCGGGAACCGGGAGTCTACACCGCGCCGCGTGCGAAGCCCGATGCGTTCGTCCGCCGCGGGCCTACGCCGCGGGCGTCCGCCTCGATCACCCCGAACGATCAATTCGGGACTCGTCCGGTCCTTTCGATCGGCGCCGGCGATCACGACGTCCCCAAAGCTGCCTCCATGGCGCTTCTTCGATCGCCGCGGCCGATCGTTGCGCCAGAGACGTGCCGGCGTTGATCGATCGGGACGATCACCGGACCTGCTCGCGGTCACGTTCTCGATCGTGCGGCCCGTTTGACATCGAACGCCTGTTCGGTATGATCCCATTGGAAAGGAGGCGCCCGTGACCAGGCACGACGCCGAGCGGAAGGTCAAGATCCTCGACTACATCGCCGCGACGCTGCGCGCCCGCGGATATCCGCCCTCCGTTCGCGAGATCGCGCGCGCCGTCGGGCTCGCCTCCACATCCGCCGTTCACCACCACCTCCAGATCCTCGAGCGCGAGGGCTACCTCGAGCGCGGTGCCGCCCAATCGCGCGCGATCCGCCTCACGCCCACTGCCGCACTGCGCCTCGGGCTGTCGTCGGAGCTCGTCCCGCAGGCCGCCGGCGCGGACACATATGTCCTGCCGATCGTCGGCGAGATCGCCGCCGGCGGCCCGATCGAGGCGTACCAGGACGCGTCCGAGACCCTCTCGGTCCCGGAACTGCTCGCTCCATCCGGGGACGCGTACGTCCTCAAGGTGCGGGGCGACTCGATGATCGAGGCCCACATCGCCGACGGCGACTACGTCCTCATCCGGCCGCAGGACACGGCTCGCAACGGCGACATCGTCGTCGCCCAGGTCGAGGAGAACGCGGTCACGCTCAAGCGGTTCTTCAAGGAGAAGGACAAGGTTCGCCTCAAGCCGGCCAACCCGGCCTACCCGGACCAGGTCTACGACGACGTGAGGATCCAAGGAAAGC
>DASXWX010000253.1:0-10499 GCA_036503395.1 Candidatus Limnocylindrales bacterium | reverse complement strand
GATCTCCGGAGGAATTCGCCCGAACGTCGTCGCGGAGTCGTGCCGGCTCGAGGTGGATCTCCGTGCGGTCCGCGGGGATGATCTCGACGCGGCGCTCGCAGCCGTGCGGGAGGTGTGCGCCCGGACCGAGGTGCCCGACGTGTCGGTCACGATCGAGGTCGTCGCGAGCCACCGGCCGATGGAGAAGCTCGAGGCGTCCGGGCGGCTGGTGGACCTGGCCGTCTCGCTGAGCGGCCTGCTCGGCTTCGAGCTTAAGGACGCGGCGACCGGCGGAGCCTCGGATGCGAACACGACCGCCGGCATGGGCATCCCGACGATCGACGGCCTCGGCCCGGTCGGCGGC
Source organism: Candidatus Limnocylindrales bacterium (assembly GCA_036503395.1). Classification (GTDB taxonomy): domain Bacteria; phylum Chloroflexota; class Limnocylindria; order Limnocylindrales; family CSP1-4; genus DASSHA01. Next base: position 10,156 of record DASXWX010000253.1, on the reverse strand, counting down.
CTCGACCACTCGCCCGACGAATACCTCGAGGTCGCCTCGATCGTCCCCCGAACGACGCTGCTCGCCGCGCTCATCCTCGCGATCGGCCGCGGTTCAGTGCCGCGGTCCTCGCCCTGACGCGGTGCTTTTCACCAGTCGATTTCGCTCGGATCGAAATATCCGGGGCTAGCTGGGCCCGAAGGGCGGTCTGCGCGCCCGGAGCGGCGGGTGCGACGGTGAGCTCGTGCGGCAGGTGCCGGCGTTGTACCGCCTTGAAGTGCGTCTAGCCCCGACTATTACGATCGGGCCGAAATCGCGATCGACAAGGTTCGAGGCGGGCGGAGGCGCGCTCCTGGCCGCGGCTCGACAACCCGCGCGGCGTGGGCTATTTCCACCACCCCGACCGATTTCGCCACGAATGGCTGCCGTTGGCCGGCCCGGCGCGTCGATTTCCTCCGAATGTGGGTCGACGGCCACAACCGGCGCCGAAATCGCTCGGGATCTCGCTCCGATTTCGCCGAATCCGTTCCCGGTGGTGGGCCATGCCCACAACCCGCCTGGGTGCCGCAGCGCGCCGGTGTCTACGCGAGCCCGAGCGCGCGAGCGATCGCGGTGAGTGCGACCGCCGCGACGAGCCCGACGAAGAGATTGCGGACACGCGCGGCGAGGACGAGGGCGAGCACGACCGCGAGCCATTCGATGCCGGCGTGGAGCGACGCATGGCGCCCGCCATCCACGACGAGGACGGTGTTGACCGCGGCGAGCGCGGCGAGCACCGCCGGCCCGACCAGACGAAGGTAGAGGAGCGCGGGCCGGGGCAGCCGTTCGATGCCTGGCGCGAGCAGCGGCAAGGCGCGCGCGGGGTACGTGACCAGGGCCATGAGGACCGCCAGCGGGACGAACGCGACGCTCACGACGGTGGCTCGAACGACGCCGACGGTGCCGCCGTCTCGTCGGCCGGCGGCTCGAAGCCCCCGAGCGGCACGAGCATCGCCACGAGCGGGCCGAACAGCCCGCCGGCGACCACGCCGGCCGCGGGATCCCAGGCGAGCGAGACCGCGACCGCGAGGATCGCCCCGGAAACGGCCGCGACCGCGTCCCGCCTGCCCGTGATGAGCCCGATCGCGAGCCCGCCCATCGCCGCCGGGAAGACGACATCGAGCCCGAACCGGGACGGATCGGGGATGGCTCCCCCGAGCGCCACTCCGGCGAGGGTCGCGACGTTCCACGGCACGAACGTCGTCACGAGCGCCGCAAACCAGTAGCCCCACACATCGCCCCGCCCGAGCCGCCGGAAATGGGCGACCGAGAGGGCGAATGCCTCGTCGGTGAGGACGTGGGCCAGAGCGGCACGCTCCGCGACCGGCCGCCGGCCCAGGAACGGGGCGAGCGCAGCGGAGTAGAGCAGGTGCCGGGCGTTGAGGAACGCCGTCAGCAGCACGACACCCGGCCACGGCAGCCCCGACGACACGTATCCGACGGCCGCGAACTGGGCCGCGCCGGCGAAGACGAGCACCGACATCGCGGCCGCCTCGACGAGCGAGAAACCGGCATCGCGGGCCGACAGCCCGTACACGAGCCCGAAGCCGGCAGTCGAGGCGACGATCCCGAACCCGTCGAGGACCAGTCGCCGCCGCGAGGCGCTGAGCGCCATGCCGGCCGGCACGGCGCTCCGAGTCAGCGGAGGAACGTCTTCGCGCAGGTGCCGTCGCAGACGACGTAGAGGGCGTGCTTGTCGAGCGCGTAGCCGGCAACGTGGAGCAGGCCGTTGCAGCCCGCGGTCGGGCACTTCCAGACCCACCAGCGGTCGTTCTCGTCGACGGGCGTCGTCTCGGCCTTGATCGTGTCGGCGAGCCCCTCGCGCGCGCGGATCAGCGCGCTGATCGCCGCAGCGCGCTGCTCCTCGGTCTCGCTTGTGTACGGGTAGTTCTGCGCGACGTTCGAGGTCACGCCGTCCTCCATTGCCCTGACGGGTGGAGCAGGGGAGTGCCGGTGACCGCGAACGTGTGAGCGCAGCCGGCCACCGGCGGCCCCGAGTATACGATCAGCCGCTTTCGTCGCCGTCCACGCCGGCTCGGCCGCGCCGGCCCACGGCCGCGATGATCGTCCGGACGGCTTCGCCGGCCGACGCCTCGGGGACGCCGTACCAGGGCGGCGCGAGGACCACCCGTTCGAGCGTCGGGACGGTCTCCCACCCATCGAGCCGGTCGGCGAGCTCGTCGGGACGACCGGCGATCGCGATCGCGTCGAGCAGGTCGTCGTCGACCAGGTCCGCCATCGCCCCGTGGTCGCGGCGGACGAACGCGCGGCGCAGCGCGCGTCCGAGGTCGGGCCGGTGATGGAGCTCCAGGATCGCGCGGTAGTTCGGGGTCGTCGCGTAGAAGGCGACCTGAAGCTTCGCCCGGCGGCGGGCGAGCTCCCGATCCGGGTCGATCGAGACGATGGCGGTCGCGCTGATCGGGCAGCCGTCGGGCGTGCGAGCGGCGTCGGCCAGACCGGAAGCCACGGCGGGCTCGACGACCTCGCCCAGATACCGCGGCGAGGCGACCGGATGGCCGAGGACGCCGTCCGCGGTCCGCCCCGCTGCTCGCGCCATCGCGGTGCCGACCGCCGCGAACAGCATCGGCACGTCGCGAAGGGTCGGGTCCGGTTCGCCGTGAAAGGTCGGCATGTCGACGCGGTAGAAGGTCCCTTCGTGCCTGGCCGGCTCGCCTCGGCGGGCGGCCCAGACCGTGCGGACCGCGGCCGCGTACTCGGCGAGGCGGGCAGCGGGCGACGCGTACGGCACCGAAAAGCGCGCCTCGAGGACTCGCCGGACCTGGCTGCCGAGCCCGAGCAGGAACCGGCCCCCCGACAGGCCGTCGAGGTCCGCCGCCTCCATCGCCGTGATCGTCGGCGAACGCGGGAACGCGAGCGCGACGCCCGTCCCGACGCGGATCGTTGAGGTCGCCGCGATCGCCGCAGCCGCCTGGACGAACGCCGAATGCTCGAGCTCGGTCACCCAGACCGACTCGAGGCCCGCCGCCTCCGCCAGCCGCGCCTGCTCGGCGACGTCCCGAGGTGACCCGCCGATCGCGAGCCCGAGCTTCAACGTGTCCTCCCATCACGCCGCATGAAGACGCGGATCGCCCAGGCGATGAGGCCGAACGCGAGCGCCACCGTCAGAGCGGACAGCAGCACCGCGGCTGTTCGCGGAGCCAGCCCCAGTGCGACGACCGCGACTCCAACGGGAAACATGACGAGGTCACGGGCCACGAGCCATCGAAACGTCGTGAGGCGTGCGACTGGCGCGACCGAACGCGCGACGAACGCCGCGATCGCCAGCCGATAGATGAGCAGCCCGGCCAGCCCGAGGAGTCCCATGCCGGCGACCAGCGCCGACATCAGCGACGCCAAGAGTCCCAGGACCAGGCCGGCGAATACGTAGAGGAGGACGAATTGACGGTTGATGACGAGCGCTTCTGTCGGCGGGCGGGTCACCAGGCGGCCGGGAGCCCGTTGCTGCGAGGGTCGGTCGCCGCTGCGAGCGACCCGCCGGCCGCCGGACCGCCGTCGACGAGCTCGATCGCATGGGCGTGGCCGACGGTCGAGTCGAAGGCCGCGAGCTCCGTCACCGGGTGCCCGAGGGACCGCAGCGCGTCGAGGATGCCGGATGCGAACCGCGGCTCGGCCCGGACCTCGACCGGCGGCTCGAAGTGATCGGCCGGCTCCACGAACCAGCGCGGGGCGCCGACGGCGGTCGCGACGTCCACCCCTCCGTCGACGAGCGCCGACACGACCTGGGCGTGGACCTGCGGCTGGGCGTCGCCGCCCATCGACCCGGTCACGACCCACGGTCGGCCGTCGCGAAGGAGCATCGCCGGCATGAGCGTGTGGAGCGGCCGCTTTCGCGGGGCGAGAACGTTCGGAGAGCCGGGATCGAGCGAGAAGTACGAGCCCCGGTTCTGGTAGTGGATGCCGGTCTCCGGATCGACGACGAGCGAGCCGAAGCCCGAGTAGTTCGATTCGATGAGGCTCACGGCGTTGCCCTCGCCGTCCACGACCGCGAGGTAGATGGTGCCGCCGCCACGGGGCACGGCCGCGGCCGGCGCCGGAGCCGCCCGACGATGGTCGATCCGGGACGCGAGGTCGGCGGCGTAGGCCTCGTCGAGGAGGCGGGCCACCGGGACCCCGGCGTGGTCGGGGTCGCACAGCCAGCGGTCGCGGTCGGCCATCGCCAGCTTCGAGGCCTCGATCCCGAGGTGGGCCCAGTGTGGATCGGCCGGCCCGTCGGGGCCGAAGGCGGCGGGCGAGGGCGGGTCGAACCGCCCGAGGAGCGCGAGGATCTCGAGCCCCACGATCCCCGAGCTGTTGGGTGCGTGGGTGAGGTCGGCGACGCCGCGATAGTCGATCCCGATCGGGTCGGTCCAGGTGCTCGCGTGGGCGCGGAGGTCGTCGGTGCCGATCGCCGAACCGGCAGCGGCGAGCGCTCGGGCCTGCCGCTCGGCGAGCTCGCCCTCGTAGAAGTCGCCGAGGCCGCGCGTCGCCAGCCGTCGGAGTGTCGCCGCCAGCGCCGGGAATCGCACTCGCTCGCCTCGCCGCCACGCCCGCCCATTCGGGCGAAAGACCCGCTCGAAGCCGTCATCGACGCCGGCGTCCGGCAGGAACGCCTGGGTGCGCTCGACGGCCTCGACGAAGCCGTCCCACGCGGCGAAACCGCCCTCGGCCAGCTCGATCGCCGGGGCCAGCAGCGCGTCGGGCGGGAGGCGCCCGAACCGCGCGTGGGCGTCGGCCCAGGAGCGCACGGCGCCGGGCACGGTGATCGTGCGCGGTCCGCGGCGGGGAAGCCGGTCGAGCCCGGAGGCCCGCAGCTCGCCGGCCGATGCCGTGGCTCCGGATCTCCCCGAGCCGTTGAGGCCGGCGACGCGGCCATCGGCCTCGGACCAGATGAGCCAGAACGCGTCGCCGCCGATCCCGCAGCCGTTCGGCATGACGACGGCGAGGACCGCGTTCGTCGCGATCGCCGCGTCGATGGCGTTTCCGCCCGAGCGCAGGACTCCGAGACCGGCGGCGGTCGCGAGGTGGTGGGGCGCGACGACGGCGCCATTCGTGCCGCGGGCGATGGCCGCGGGAACGAGCGGTCGGGACGTCATCGCCGTCGATTGTAGGAGCGCCCGCGCGGTCTCCCGATCGCGTCGGTTCTGGCGTGGCGGCCGGGTACCCTACGCGGCAATGTCCCGGTCCCTCGTGGCGGTCCTGGTCGGCACGTTCACGCTCCGCCTGAGCACCGGGATCACCGGCGGTCTTCTCGTCTACTACCTCGCCAACCTGCCCGCGCACGGCGGCCCAGCCGTCGATCCGCTCGCGCTCGGCATCCTCGCGGCGACGTTCTATGCGGCCGAGCTCGTCCTCGCGACGCCGTTCGGTTTGTTGTCGGACCGGTTCGGCCATCACCGCCTCATGCAGGTCGGACCCCTTTTCGGGATCGTGGCGGTCGTCATCACCTGGTCGACCACGAACCTCGTCCTGCTCGGCGGGACGCGCCTCCTCGAGGGTTCGTCGACGGCGGTCAGCGTGCCCTCCATCCTCGGGTTCATCGCCCTCGCCACGGCCGGTGACGAGCTGCTCCGGGGCAAGGTCGCGGCGAGGTTCGAGGCGGCGACGATCGCCGGTCTCGGCGCCGGGTTCGTGGTCGCCGGTCCCTTGTGGGCGGTCATCGGGCCGGGTGGGTTCCTGCTGAACGCGCTGATCTACGCGGTCTCGTTCGCGATCTATCGGTTCGGCGTCGAGGAGCCGCCGCACGCGACCGCCGCCCGCGCGGGCCACCCGGGTCTGGTCCGCTACGCGGCGATCATTCGCTCCTCGAACATCTGGCTCCTCGCGCCGACCTGGATCGCCGTCAACGCCACGCTGAGCCTGTACACGAGCCAGACCCTCTTCCAGCTCGTCCGGGAGCCGAACCCGGCGTTCGGCGACCAGCTCCTGATGGGTGGCTTCGACCCGGTCGAGGTGAGCGCCGGCCTCGTGCTCGGACTGGCGGTCTTCTTCGGCGGCCTGATCTTCTGGGGCAACTGGTTCAAGCGATTCCGGCGGACGACCATCATCCTGTTCGGGATCGCAGGCGGTGCCCTCCTCGTCGCGAGCGCATTCCTGCTCAACCACAGCGGCGGGCTGCCATTGGCCGTCCAGGCCGTCGAGGTCGCGGGCCTCGGCATCGGCCTGTTCGTGCTCGCCGGCGCCACGCCGGCGGCGCTCGGGCTCCTCGCCGACGTCACCGAGTCGTTCCCGAACGACCGCGGCGCGATCATGGGCCTCTACTCGGTCTTCCTCGGGGTCGGCCAGATCGCCGGCAGCCTGATCGGTGGCGCCGCCGCCGAGATGCGCGGCCTGGACGGGGTGTTCATCGCGACGGTCGTCTTCCTCGTCGTCGCGCTCGTGCCGCTGCTCCACCTGCGATCGTTCGAGCACCTCGTCGGCGCCGACCCTCGGACGGGCGCCGAGGGCCGGTCGAGCATCAGCGCGGCGTCGGACGCCGAGGGTGAGACCAGCCCCTAGGCGGGCCCCTATCATCCGCGCGTGGCGAACCCGACCGTCGCGATCGTCACCGATTCCGCCTCGGACCTCCGCCTGGACGTGGCCGCGGCCGCGGGCATTCGGATCGTGCCCCTCGAGGTGACGTTCGGCAGCGATCGCTTCAAGTCCGGCATCGACCTCTCGACCGACGACTTCTGGCGACGAATGCTCGCCCCGGACACGCCGTTTCCGACGACCGCCGCGGCGAGCCCGGGCGACTTCCGCACCGCGTTCGACGAAGCATTCGCGGCCGGCGCCCGCTCCGTCGTGTGCGTGACGGTCGGCGAGAAGCTGTCGGGGACGATCAAGAGCGCCCGGATCGCGCGCGACCTGATGCCGACCCGGGAGGTCCACGTAATCGATTCGGGCTCGGCCTCGATGGGCGAGGGGCTGCTGGCGCTGCTCGGCGCCGAGATGGCCGCGGCCGGCGTGACCGGGGACGCCGTCGGGCACACGCTCGCGATGCGCGCCGGCGACCTCGACCTGTTCGTCGCCCTCGACACGCTCGAGTACCTCAGGCGCGGCGGACGAATCAGCCCGGCCCAGGCTGCGATCGGCGGGCTCCTCGCGATCAAGCCGATCATCACGGTCGTGAACGGGGTGGTGGACACGGCGGACCGCGTCCGAACGCGCTCGAAGGCGCGCGAACGCGTGATCGAGCTGCTGACCCGACGACCGCTCGAGGCGCTCGCGATCCTCTACACCCCGCCTGCCGACCCATATCCGTTCCGCGAGGAGGTCCTGGCGCGCGTCCCGGGCGGCGTCGACCCGGAGCGGGTCTCGATCCAGCCGGTCGGCCCGTCCGTGGGCCCGCACCTCGGCCCGGGCTGCCTCGGTGGGGTCGTGCTGTACGCGACGACCTAGCGGAGCGGGAAGGTCGGCTCGCACCGGGCAGGCGGCGTGGACGGCGGCGATGTCGCGCCGCGGGCCTTGCGTTTCGAATACCAGCCCGGGTAGTGCTACGCAGCTCCGCGCCGACGGTCGCCGGCCTCGCGTTTCGAATACCAGCCCGGGTAGTGCTACGCAGCTCCGCGCCCTTGACAGGCCCGTTACCACCACTCCCGCTGGTACTAACGGCCTCCGAGGCGGCGAGTGAGCGCTCGCGACGCGCGTACCACCACTCCGGCTGGTATTCGCGACGATGAGGCGGATGCGCGGACGACGCGCCGGGACTCGCAATGAGCCGAACGGCTCGGATGACCCGGACCGTCAGCAGGTTGGAGGCACGGTTGGCGCCGGCGTAGTCTGCGTTTGGTCGCAACCCGACGGCAACCGAACGGCAACCTTTCGGACCGTCCTGTGCGATACTCGAACTCACGCCAGACCGACGCGACGCGGTCATTCGCGAGGCCTCCGACCGCCCGTTCGCGTCCCGTGGAGCCGTCCGGGAGACGACTCAGCAGTTCGTGCCGGCCCGTCTCGCCGGTCCCGTCCACGGAGGTTCTCCGTTCCATGACGACCGAACGCGCCGCTGCCGTCAATCCGTGGCAGGTGGCGCAGCGCCAGTTCGATCTGGCCGCCGATCGGCTCAACCTCGACGAGGGGCTCCGCCAGGTCCTGCGCGAACCGCGCCGCGAGCTCACGGTCCATTTCCCCGTGAAGATGGACGACGGATCCGTCCAGGTTTTCACCGGCTATCGCATCCAGCACAACCTCGGCCGCGGGCCGGCGAAGGGCGGGCTCCGCTACCACCAGGACGTCTCGCTGGACGAGGTCAAGGCCCTCGCGATGTGGATGACCTGGAAATGCGCCGTCGTCGGCATCCCGTATGGCGGCGGCAAGGGCGGGGTCATCGTCGACCCCAAGCGGCTGTCGGCGAAAGAGCTGGAGGGCCTGACCCGCCGGTTCGCGACCGAGATCGAGGTCCTCATCGGTCCCGAGCGCGACATCCCGGCCCCGGACGTCAACACGAACGCCCAGGTCATGGCCTGGATCATGGACACGTACTCGATGCACCAGGGCTATACGGTCCCCGGTGTCGTGACCGGGAAGCCGATCAGCCTCGGAGGCTCCGAGGGCCGAAACGAGGCGACGGCGCGCGGCGCGGTCTTCTGCATCGTCGAGGCTGCGAAGCATCTCGGCATGTCGCTCGAGGGAACGCGGGTCGTCGTCCAGGGCTTCGGCAACGCCGGCTCGATCGCGGCGAGGCTGATGCAGGGCGAAGGCTCGACGGTCATCGCGGTCTCCGACTCCACGGCCGCGATCCACAACCCGGACGGGCTCGACGTCGACCGGGTGGTCTCCTGGAAGCAGGAGCACGGCTCGGTCCGCGGGTTCCCTGGTTCGACCGAGATCTCGAACGCGCGGCTGCTGGAGCTCGAGTGCGACGTCCTCATCCCGGCGGCGCTCGAGGGCCAGATCACCGCCGCGAACGCGGGCAACATCAAGGCCAAGATCGTGGCCGAGGCCGCGAACGGTCCGACGACGCCCGAGGCCGACGAGATTCTCCACGCCAAGGACGTCTTCCTGATCCCGGACATCCTCTGCAACGCGGGCGGCGTCACGGTCAGCTACTTCGAGTGGGTCCAGGACCTAAACCGCGACCACTGGAGCGAGGCGATCGTCAACGAGAAGCTCCGCGAGATCATGGTCCGGGCCTTCGGCGAGGTCCTCGACATCGCCGAGCGCGAGTCGTGCGACAACCGCACCGCCGCCTACCTGCTCGCGGTCAAGCGCGTCGCCGACGCGACGGCGCTCCGCGGCCTCTACCCGTAGGCCCGGGCAGGGTCGTCGCCACGGCTGCCCGAAAGGGCGGGCGTCGACCCATCAGCGGCTGAACCGACGGCGGAAGCGGAGATGCGCCGCCGTCCCCCGCCACGGCTGCCGCTGAGCGGCTGACGCGACGGTGGGAAGTCGGATTCTGAGGCGGTCCGCCGTCACAGCCGCCGCTGAGCGGCAGAAGAGCGTCCTCACCCGAGCCTGGTCCGAGTCCTCGCTCCCCTCCGCGGCGTTGTCGGCCGCGATTTCGGCCCGGTCGTAATACCGGCGACTACGACCGCACGAAGGGTGCTGGAGCGGGTCGGTGGGTGCACGCCGGGCCTGCCCGCCCGCAGGACGGCTCCCGAGACTCCGGCCTTGCGGGCTCCGTAGGGCCCGATATTTCGATCCCGTCGAATCGAGCAGTTCAAGCCCCGGTTGCCGGACAACGCCGTGCAGCAGCTCCCGGACGCTCATGACCCCCGGCTCGCTCGGCCGGGGGTCATGCTGTGTTCGGAGCGCGGGGTCGGGTGCGAGCCTAGTGCGTGCCGCCTGCGGGCTCCGTCGGCATCGCCGCGCCATCGTCGTCGACGACCTCACGATCGCCTGCGACTCCGCGGGTCTCCGGGTTCGTCGCGTCGGTGCTGACGCCGGCGCCGCCCGCGAGGCTGGCGGTCGTCCCGCCTGCGGTGCCGGTCGGACGGCCGGTCCGGGCCTCTGCATCGAGGTCCTCCTCGGGCAGCGCGCGGAGTCGCTCCGGGTCGCCCGCCGCCGGGTCGCTCATGTCGAGGCCCTCGGTGACCGGACCCTCCCGGGCGGCGTCCTCGAGCCGTTCGGCGTCGCCGCTGCGACGCGTCATGTCGTCGGTCATCGCGTCCTCCTTCGAGCGGAGGGTGCCAGCGCGTACGCGTCGGGCCTATCGCGATCG
>DASXWX010000252.1:0-13048 GCA_036503395.1 Candidatus Limnocylindrales bacterium | reverse complement strand
GCCCTCGACGATCGGGCCGGCCGGAGCCGATTGGCGCTGCTCCACGAGCAGCTCGGAATGCTCCGGCGCGGCGCCGGCGACAGCGTCGGCGCCCTCGCCGCGCTCCGGCGGGCGGTCGACCTCGCGCCGCCGCACGACGAGGCCGTGCGCGCCCGCGTCCTGGGCGGGCTCGCCCGGCACCAGATGCTGCTCGGCGCCTTCAGCGAGGCCGCCGAAGTCGCCCGCCAGGCCCTCGCCGCGGCCGAGGCCGCCGGCGCCGAGGCCGAGGTGGCGGCGACGCTGACGACGATCGGCGTCGTCGAGGGCTGGACGGGCGATCTCGAGCGGGCGCTCGAGCACCTCGCGGATGCCCGTGCGCGGGCGGCGAAGATCGGCCGGCTCGACGAGGTCTTCCGGGTCGCCGCCAACCTGACCACGATCCTCGACCTCCACGGCCGGCGCGAGGACGCCGTCGAGGCCGCGTATGAGGCGATCGACCTCGCTCGCTCGTCCGGGCTCGACGCGGTCTACGGGAACTTCCTCCGGAGCAACGTCGCCTACTCGCTGTTCGTCCTCGGGCGGTGGCGGGAATCGCGCGAGTTCTCGGTGACCGCGCTCGAGTGGAGCACGCGCCGCGTGGAGCGCATCGATTCGCTGGTCAACCTCGCCGCGCTCGAGATCGAGTCGACCGGCGGAGAGCCCGCGGGCCGGCTGCTCGGCCGGCTCCTCCTCGAGCTCGAGACCGTTCGGGATCCGCAATACGCGGTCCAGGTCCACCAGGCCGCCACGTCCCATGCCCTCTGGCAGGGCGACATCGCCGACGCGTTGCGCGCCGCCGGTCGTGGCTGGGCACGCGCGCGTGAGTCCGAGGACTGGGCACTGGCCGCGCGGATGGCGGCGACGCACCTCGAGGCCGACTCGGCCGCGGCCACCGCCGCCGCGGAGCGCCGCGACCTCGCCGGCGTCGCGGCGGCCCGCGAGCGCGCGGCGCAGGTGATCCGGGAGGCCGAGGCCGGCGTCGCGGGATCCGGCGTGGACCGATTCGCGGGGTCTCGACGGATAGCCGACGCCTCGCTCGCCACCGCGCGCGCCTTCCGTGCCCGCGCCGACGGTCGCGACGATCCCGTGCGCTGGGCCGCGGTGGCCGAGTCGTGGGCGGCGATCGGCGAGCTTTACGAGGTCGCTCGCGCGCGCTGGCGCCAGGGCGAGGCGATCCTCCGATCGGGCGAGGGTCGCGCCGCGCGTGCCGACGCTCGTCCGGCGCTCGACGAATCGGCGCGGATCGCGGCGTCGCTCGGGGCGAACCCACTCCTCCGCGCGCTCCACGAGCTCGCGAACCGGGCCCTCATCCGGCTGTCCGTGACGCCCCCGCCGGCGCTCCGCACGGCGGGCCGGCCGACCGCTCCGGCGGGTCCGTCCCCGAGCGGCGTTCGATGGCCTGGGTCGGGGGTGGGAGGCGCGCCGCGTGATGGCCGGGGACGACCCGAGCCCGTGGGCCTCGCCCGCGAGCTGATCGGCGCACCCCCGAAGCGCGGGCCGGCCTTCGGACTCAGCCCGCGCGAGCACGAGGTCCTCGCCCTGATCGCCGAGGGGCGAACGAACCGCGAGATCGGCGAGCGCCTGTTCATCAGCCAGAAGACTGTCGGCGTCCACGTCGGCAACATCCTCGCCAAGCTCGACGTGTCGGGTCGCGTGGAGGCCGCAGCCGTCGCGATCCGCCTGGGCCTGACCGAGGCCTGACCGGGGCCCGGGAGGGCGGTCGCGGGCTTTCCGCTACAGTTCAAGGCAAGTTCACATGTCGCGGACGGCCCGATCCGCCGCCCTGCCGGATGCCGAGGTCCTCACCACACCATGCGTTCACTTCGTCTCGCCGCGCTCGTCGCCTTCTCGCTCGCCGTTGCGGCCTGTGCCGGCAACTCCTCGCCGAGCTGGACCTACACCCCCGCGCCCTCGACGACGCCCGCCCCGAGCGCGTCGGGCAGCGCCGCGGCTTCGGGGCAGGCACCCGCGAGCCCCGCCGAGTCCGGCGCCGGTGGCGCCTCGGGCAGTCCGGCCGCCTCGGGCGGGGGTGGCGGCGGTGCCGGCAGCGTCGAGATCGACGCACAGGGGATCCAGTTCACGACCCAGAGCGTCACCGCGCCGGCGGGCACGAAGTTCACCCTGACGTTCAAGAACCAGGACAACGGCATCCCGCACGACGTCCAGATCAAGGACGGCAGCGGGACCGAGGTCTTCAAGACGGACATCATCACCGGCGTCGCCGACAAGTCATACGACGTCGGCCCGCTCCAGCCCGGCAGCTATCCCTTCGTTTGCACGATCCATCCGAACATGACGGGGACGCTCACCGTCCAGTAGGCCCGTCGTGACCGACGTCGTCCCGTACCTCGACGCCTACACCCGGGCGACGCAAGCGCGCGTCGTCTCGCTCGACAGGACCGGCGAAGTGCCGCTCGTCGTCCTCGACCGGACGGTCTTCTACCCGGGCGGAGGCGGCCAGCCGTCCGACGCGGGGACGCTTCGAGCCGCCGACGCGCGGGCGTGGCGTGTGGTGGCTGCCCGTAAGGCCGGCGCCGACGTCGTCCATGAGCTCGAGTCGGGGGCCGAGCCGCCGGCCGTCGACGAGGAGCTGACCGCGGAGATCGACTGGGACCGCCGCCATCTCCTGATGCGGACCCACACGGCACTCCATGCCCTCTGCGGCGTCGTCTGGCGGGACTATGGAGCCCAGGTCACAGGCGGCAACATGGAACCGGGCACCGGCCGGATGGACTTCGAGTTCGAACGGATGAGCGGCGACCTCGTCGGCGAGATCGAGTCGAAGGTGAACGCGGAGCTGGCGCAGGCTCGCGAGGTCCGGGTCAAGGTCCTGCCACGCGCCGAGGCTTTCGCCATCCCCGACCTCATCCGGACGAAGGTCAACCTGCTCCCGCCGGGAATCGAGGAGGTCCGGACGATCGAGATCGTCGGGCTCGACCTCCAGGCCGACGGCGGGACGCACGTGGCAAACACGAGCGAAGTCGGCCGGATCCGCGTCACCGGATACGAATCGAAGGGCCGGATCAACAAGCGGATCCGGATCGTGCTCGAGCACGCCTGAGCCCCGCCGTGCGTCGCGCCCCCAACGGCGGCCGCGGCCGCCGCTAGACTCGGGCGCCAGTGGCCGTTGATCTCAACCTCCAGCTCGAGCTGTCCGGACGGCTGATCGTCGCCGCCGTACTCGGGGCCCTCATCGGGCTCGAACGCGAGATCCACCAGCACCCGGCCGGGATGCGGACACACCTCCTGCTCGCCCTCGGGGCGGCGGCGTTCACGGAGCTCTCGATGTTCGCGTTCGGTGACGTCATCGGACGGCCCGACATCGACCTCGACCCGTCGCGCGTCGCCGCCCAGATCGTCTCGGGCATCGGCTTCCTCGGTGGCGGAGCGATCATCAAGTACGGCACCTCGATCCGAGGCCTGACGACCGCGGCCAGCTTGTGGGCGACAGCCTCGGTCGGCATGGCGATCGGCGGCGGGCTCCTGCTCCTCGGGGTCGTGGCCGCGCTCGTGATGCTCCTGTCGCTGGGCCCGCTCAACTACGTGGTCGAGCGGCTCCGTCTCGGTGCCGCGAGTGCGATCCGGCTGCGGCTCGCCCTGTCGCGGCTCGAACAGCTCGGCGACGTGTCCGAGGAGCTCCGGCGGCGACGCGTCGAGATCGCCGGGATCGGGACCCAGCGGGTCAATCCGGATCGATTCGAGGTCGAGCTCGACGTGCGGCTCCCGTCGGGCGCGAGGCCCGACGACCTGTTCGAGGCCCTCGGCAAGCTGCCCCACGTCGAGGTCATGGAGTCCGCCGCACCCCACGACTGAGGTGCGCCACGCGGCAATTCGGGATGGCACAATCCCGGTCTCGCCGAGCCGCCGGAACCTGACGATGTCGAACCCGATCCGTTCGCTGTTCTCCGCGCCCCTCCTTCGCCGTCTCGCCTGGTATGGGCGTCGCGTCGCGCGGCAGATCGACCGGCGCTTCTTCGCCAGCCTCGCGGTCGGGGCGCTCGCGTTCGTCGTCGCGGCGGCGGTTCTGATCACGCTGCTCGAGAAGACCTGGACGGTCGCATCGCTGTTCGACGGCGTGAACTGGGGAATCGCCACGATCCTCGGCTCGGGCGATCCGGCGTTTGTCGTCTCGCCGGGCGGCCGGATCGTGGCCTGGGTGCTCCAGCTGTTCGGGGTCGCGATCATCGGCACGATCACCGGGGCGCTCGTCGCGCTCGTCATCGACTTCCTGCTCAAGGAGGGCCAGGGCTTGGGCGCATCGGGTTATCGGGATCACATCGTCGTGTGCGGCTGGAACGCCACGGCACGGGACCTGCTCGGCGAGCTGAAGGGCGACGACTACCAGAAGAAGGTCGTCGTCCTCGCCAGGGGCGACAAGAACCCGGCCGGGGACGGCGTTTACTTCGTCTCGGGCGATCCCTCCGAGCCAGCCGATCTGAAGCGGGCCGGGATCGAGGAGGCGGCGGCCGCCGTCATCTTTCCGGCCGACGATTCGAACGAGGCGGACATGGCCTCGATCCTGTCGGTCATGGCGATCAAGTCAGTCGCACCCGAGCTGCGGACGGTCGCGGAGGTCAACCATCCGCGCCATGCCGACCACTTCCGGCGGGCGAAGGCCGACGAGATCCTCGTGACCTCGACGCTCGCCTCGCACCTGCTGGCGCGGTCCGCCCTCTACCCCGGCCTGACCGAGATCGTCACCGACATCGTGTCGGGCGGAGAGGGCTCCGAGCTCTACCGGATCACGCTGCCCGACGAGTACCTGGGCCTGACGATCGACGAAGTCTCGGCGCACCTCCGTGTCGACCACCGGGCGACGCTCCTGTCGATCAACCGCGGCGGACGCGCCTTCGTCAACCCGCCGGCCGACTTCCGCCTCTCGCGTGGGGACGACGCGGTCGTCGTCGCCGAATCGCTCGGATCCCTGGCGCCCCTCGAGCTGCGCGAGGCCCATGCCGCGGGGCTCGAGCCCGCGGTTGCGACGGAGCCGGCCACCGCCTAGGAGGTCGCGGCCGCGCCTCCGTGGTCGTGCTTCGGAGCCTGTCGCGCGGGGCGCTGTGCATCCGAAGCACGGTTTCCGGACGAACGTGGATCGTGCGCGACGAGATGGTGCGATTCGGTGCGCGACCGATCCACGGTCGTCTCCTCGCTGTGCTTGACCAGCACCTCCGGCTCGGCGCCGGACGCGAGCGTTCTACAGCGCCTTGACCGCCGCGGTGAGCGACGCAAGGCCCTCCTTCGCGTCTGCGAAGAGCATGCCGGTCTTCGGGTTCGTGTAGAGCTCGTTGTCGATGCCGGCGTAGCCGCGGCCCATCGAGCGCTTGATGACGACGATCGACTTCGCCTTGTCCACGTCCAGGATCGGCATCCCCGACACGGGCGTGCCCGGCCGGCGGGCGGCCGGATTCGTCACGTCGTTCGCGCCGACGACCAGCGCGACGTCGGCCCGCTCGAACTCGGGATTGATCTCCTCCATCTCCCTGAGCGCCGGGTAAGGGACATTGGCCTCGGCGAGGAGGACGTTCATGTGGCCCGGCATCCGGCCGGCGACCGGATGGATCGCGTACTTGACGTCGACGCCGCGTGACTCGAGCTGCTCGGCCAGCTCGCGAACCGCATGCTGGGCCTGGGCGACCGCGAGCCCGTACCCCGGGACCACGATCACCGACTGGGCGTAGGCGAGCTGGATCGCGGCGTCGTCGGCCGAGATTTCCCGGACCTGGCCGCCCTCGGCTGTGGTCGCGGCGACCGTTCCCTCACCGCCGCCGAAGCCGCCGGCGATGATGTTCGCGACCGACCGGTTCATGGCGTCGGCCATGAGCTTCGTGAGGATCCCGCCCGAGGCGCCGACCAGGGCGCCCGAGATGATCAGGACCGGGTTGTCGATGACGAAGCCGGCCATCGCCGCGGCCGTGCCAGTCGCCGCGTTGAGCAGCGAGATCACGACCGGCATGTCGGCGCCGCCGATCGGCAGGACCATCGTGACGCCGAAGACGAGCGCCGCGAGGACCACGACGAAGAGGACGACGATCTTGGCCGTCGGATCGAGTGCGACGACGCCGCCGCTCGCGCCGAGGACCAGCAGGACGAGGCCGGCCAGCGCGACGAGCGCCAGCAGGCCGGTCGTCGACCGGCCCCCGGGCACCGGAATCGGACGACCCGCGATGAGCCCCTGGAGCTTGCCGCCGGCGATCAGCGATCCCGTGAACGTGACCGAGCCGATGACGGCGCCGAGGACGACGAAGATCGCCGTCGAGAAGACGTCCTCGCCCACGTTGGCCACGCGGACGTAGTCGTCGATCGCCACGAGCGCCGCGGCGCCGCCGCCGACCGCGTTGAACAGCGACACGAGCTGCGGCATCGCGGTCATCGCGACCGACCGGGCGAGGTAGAGCCCGAGCCCGCCGCCGATCACGAACCCGACGACGATGATCGAAAGGCCGACCGCGGAGATGCCGTTGTAGAGGACGAAGACGAGCGTGAAGACAACGGCGACGACCATCCCGCCGGCCGACAGCCGGTTCCCGAACCGCGCGCTCGCCGGCGAGTTCATGAAGTGGAGACCGAGGACGAAGCACGCTGCTCCGACGAGCCAGGCCGCATAGATGACGGTGTAGACCCAGGCTTCGGACATCGCTAGGCTCCCGCGCCCGGCGTCGTGCCGGCTGCCCCGCCACCCTTCGGCGCGGCCGGCTTTCGGCGGAACATCTGCAGCATCCGGTCAGTGACGACGTACCCGCCGACGACGTTCGCGCCGCCGAAGACGATGGCCACGAACGCGAGCAGGTAGCTCAAGGGGTTGTCGGCCGCCGCGGCGATCAGGATCCCGCCGACGAGGACGATGCCGTGGATCGAGTTCGCGCCCGACATGAGCGGCGTGTGGAGGGTGGCCGGGACCTTCGAGATCACCTCGAAGCCGACGAGGATCGCCAGGACGAAGATCGTGATCGCTGTCAGGAGGTCCTGGCTCATGCGCCTGTTCCCCCGGCCTGTGCCGGCTCGGCCGGCGCGAGCAGCTTCTTCACCGCGTCGGATACCACCTCGCCTCCGTGGGTGATCGTGACCGGCCCCGCGATCTCGTCGCCGAGGTCGATCGCGAGCGCGCCGTCCTTCGTCATCGCGAGCAGGAGCGCGGACAGGTTGCGGGCGTAGAACGCCGATGCGCCCGCAGGCATCGTCGCCGGCAGGTTGTCCGGGGCGATGATCGTGATCCCGTTGTCGGTCACGATCGTCTCTCCGGCACGAGACAGCTCGACGTTGCCACCGAGCGCCGACGCCGCCATGTCGACGATGACCGCGCCCGGCTTCATCCCTGCGACCGCTCGGGCCGTCACGAGCACGGGCGGCTTGCGCCCGGGCACCTGGGCCGTCGTGATCACGACGTCCATCCCGGCGATCACGCCGTTGAGCTCCTCCTGCTGGGCGGCCTGCTCCTCGGGGGTCAGCGCGCGGGCGTAGCCGCCCGCCCCGGTCGCGTCGATCGCACTCTTGAGCCGAACGAACTGCGCGCCCAGCGACTCGGCCTGCTCCGCCGTCTCGGGCCGGACGTCGTAGGCCCTGACGATCGCGCCGAGGCGGCGGGCCGTCCCGATCGCCTGGAGTCCGGCGACCCCGATCCCGAGGACGAGGACGTTGGCGGGCTTGGCCGTGCCCGCGGCCGTCGTCAGCAGCGGGAAGTAGCGGCCATAGGCGTTGGCGGCGATGAGGACGGCCTTGTAGCCGCCGACGTTCGCCTGGGAGCTGAGGGCATCCATCGACTGGGCGCGGCTCAGCGTCCGCGGGATCGCATCGAGGCTGACCGCGGTCACCCCGCGCGTGGCCAGGTCGGCCATGAGCGCGGGGTCGAGGAGCGGCTGGAGTAGGCCGATGACGGTCTGGCCCTGGCGCAGCCGGGCAGCCTCCTCCTTCGACGGCTTCTGGACCCGGGCGACGATCTCGGCCTGCGCGTAGAGGTCGTCGGTGGGCACGACGGTCGCGCCCGCGTCGCTGTAGGCGGTATCCGGGATCTGCGATCCGCCACCGGCACCGGCCTCGACGAGGATTTCGTAGCCGGCCTGGGCGAGCCGGCCGAGCGCTTCGGGCACGAGCGCGACACGGCGCTCGCCGGGCGCGGTCTCCCTGGCCACGCCAAGCTTCATGGGCACCACCTTCTGTGGTCGGGACGGGTGGGGAACCCGGGATGGATTGGCCCGAGTCTATGCGATCGGTGAACGCGGCCGCGGGCTCCGGACGCGATCAGGCCGGGCCGACGCTCGCGAGCAGGAGCGTGACGAGCGTGACGTGCGCCGCCGCGCTCCACCAGATCGAGCCCGTCCGCCAGTCGAGCCAGCCGTACACGAGGCCGCCGAAGAACGTGGACAGAAGCTCGATCTCGGGCTTGCTCAGATGGCTGAACACGAACGGCAGCGTCGCCACGACGACGGCGATCGGTCCGATGGCGCGGAGCAGCGTGAACATCAGGAAGCCGCGGATCAGGAACTCGGTCGGAGGCAGGTCGAGCAGGTTCGTGATGAGCAGGTCGGGCAGCGGCGCGCGGCTCGGGCCGTAGTACGCCGCGAACTCGGGGCGCGCGGCCAGCCAGACGATGACCGGCCCGACAATCGCCACACCGAGCGCCGCCAACGGCAATCCGACCCGCCAGTTGCCGAGCCCGAGCCCGTAGCGCTCGGGCCGGTCTCGAAACGCGAGGACCACGATCGCCAGGGGAACGATGCCGAAGAGCACGAACCGCTCGAGGGCCTGATAGCGCATCGCCCCGGGCGCGCGATCGAGGTCGAGGATCGCCGGCGGAATGAACGTCCGGCTCCAGTCGAGCACGACGGCCGTGGCCACGACGAGCACGGCCACCGTCGCCCGAAGCGGGAGCTCGAGCCCCGCGACGTCGACCGAGTGGTCGTCGGCCGCTGCCGCGGTGTAGGTCGGTGGGGGCCGCCACCACGCCGCGAGTCGCTCGGGAAGCGGTTCGGTGAGGGGCATCCGCACGCCCGCAGCGTACGCGGCCGCCGGGGCGTGGGGAGAGATCCCCTCGGGGGCGCCGATCGAGCTGGCGTCCGACGGCCCGTCGGCGCGAGCCGTCGAGCGACTTCGTAAATGGTCTTGACAATGCTTGTAAAGAGTCTTTATAAAGTCGCTGGACAAAGTCGGGAGAGCGTCGAAGACCGGGACGGCGTCGGAGGAGAGAGAGCCGCGCGTGCGAACGCTCGAGAAGGCCACGCACCAGCAGACCCGGGCCTACAACAGCCAGCTCGTGCTCCGTACCGTCTACGACCGGAGCACGGTCAGTCGATCTGACATCGCGCGGGCTACCGGGCTCACCCGCACGTCCGTCTCGGATCTCGTCGCCGAGCTGATCGGCTCCGGACTCGTCGAGGAAGTCGGTCGCGGCCCGTCGACCGGTGGCAAGGCACCGATCCTGCTCCAGGTTGCCCCACGAGCGCGAGAGGTCATCGGCGTCGACCTCGACGGCGAGGCGTTCACTGGTCTCCGCGTCGACCTGCGCGGGCGCGTCCTCCATGCCGCAGAGCGGTCGCTCGCGGGCGCCGACGGTCGGCATGCGCTCGGTCTCGTCCTCGACCTCCTCGACGAGCTGACGCGGTCGTCCCCGGCGCCGCTTCTCGGGAACGGGATCGGCACGCCGGGAGTGATCGAGGCCACGACCGGCACCGTCCGTTGGGCGGCAAACCTCGACTGGGCGGACCTGCCGCTCGGCCGGCTCGTCGCGGAGCGCTACGAGACCCCGGTGAACGTCGGCAACGACAGCCAGGCCGCCGCTCTTGCGGAATACACGTTCGGGGCCGCGCCGCGGCCCGACAACCTCGTCGTGGTCAAGATCGGACAGGGGATCGGCGCCGGGATCATCCTCGGTGGGCGCCTCTACCAGGGCGACGGATTCGGTGCCGGCGAGATCGGCCATACGACCGTCGTCGAAGCCGGCGAGCCGTGCCGGTGCGGCGGGCTCGGGTGTCTCGAGACCGTCGCGAGCATGCGGGCGATCGTCGGCCGTGCGCGACATCTCGCGCAGCACCATTCCGGTTCGGCACTCGCCGTCGATCCCGCGTCGATCGACGAGGCACGCGTCGTCGCCGCGTTTGACGAGCGGGACCAGCTGGCGACGATGGTCGTCGAGGACGCGGCGCGGCAGCTCGGGCGAGCCCTCGCCGCGCTCGTCGGGACGCTGAACGTCCGGCAGATCCGTATCGTGGGCTCGATCACCCGGTTCGGAGATCGCTGGCTCGAGATCGTCCGGCGGGAGGTTCGCGAACACGCCCTCTCGCTCATCGCGGGCGACACCGTGGTGACGTTCGGCCGGAGCGGCGAGGAGATCGTCGCGCTGGGCGCGGCGGCGCTGCTCATGACGCGAGAGCTCGGCCTCAGCCTCGCTCGATGACGCTGCCGTCGGCTCCGATCCGCGATGACCTCCTCGTGCCGGGTGAGCCCGACCTCGTCGTCGGCGTCGACGTCGGCGGGACGAAGACCGCGGCGCTGGTCGTTGATCCGTCCGACGTCGTCCTCGCCCGTGACTCCGCTGCGACAGACGGCACGGCGATCGCCGAGGGCATCGTCAAGCTGGTCCGCTCACTGGTCGCGGACGCCGGCCTGCCGATCGAGCGGATCGGTGCGATCGGCATCGGGATCCCCGGCCACGTCGACCCGATCGCGGGAACGATCGCCCAGGCGGTCAACATGGAACGCGGCGAGCAGCGGATCGCTGGGCCGGTCGAGGATGCGCTCGGCCGGCCGACATTCCTCGAGCATGACGCTCGCGCCGCGGCGCGCTGGCTCGCATCGCTCGATCCGAATGGCCGGGCCTCGCTCGCCTACGTCTCGGTCGGCACCGGCATCTCCGCAGGGATCGTCCTCGACGGTCGGGTCGTCGCGGGCGTCGGTGGCATCGCGGGCGAGATCGGCCACGTCGTCGCCGACCCTTCGGGCCCCGTGTGCGTGTGCGGGCTGCGCGGCTGCCTCGAGGCGGTTGCGTCGGGACCTGCAATCGCTCGTGCCGGCCGCACGGCCGCATCGGGTTCCGGTCGGCTGGGACGCGATCCGTCGACGGCCGACGTCCTGGCCGCCGCGGCAGCTGGCGATTCGGCGGCCGTCCAGGTCGTGGACGCTGCTGCCGGCCACCTCGCTCGCGCGATCCGGGGCCTCGTCCTTGCGTTCGGCGTCGAGCAGGTCGTGCTCGGCGGTGGTGTGGCTCGTGCCGGCGATGCCCTGATGGAGCCGCTCCTCGCGGCGATCGCTCGCGAGCGTGCCGCGTCCCCGCTCGTCCGGACCGCCCTCCCAGACGGCGTCGTCCGTCGGCAGACGGCCGATCCGGAGGCCGGGACGTGGGGTGCGGTGGCGGTTGCGCGGGACGGGCTGGCCCGAAAGGAGGTGGAGCGACGCGACGTTTCCCCGCAGGCCCGATGACCGGCGGCGACGTCTGCGTCGCCGCCACCAGCCGACCGGGACGACCGGCGGACACCCACAGGAGGAGAACAGAACCGTGAGGACGCTCAAGCACCTGGCGCTGACGATGGCGATGGTCCTCGTCGCCGGCGCCTGCCAATCGGCCGCTCCCTCGAGCGCGCCGCCGGCCCCGTCGACGGCGGCGAGCCCGTCGGCGGCCCAGAGCGCGGCGGCCTCGCCGTCCGCGGCAGAGAGCCCGGCCGCCTCGGCGACCGAGGCGCCCCTCGCCGTCGACCCGGCCGAGGCCGTCATCCCGAACGTCGAGCAGGGCGCGACGATCAAGTTCTGGACGTTCTACCTCTCCCCGACGTTCGACCAGTACATCAAGGACACGATCGACCGCTTCCAGAAGACGTACCCGGGCGTCACCGTTCAGTGGGAAGACCACCAGGCGACCTTCCAGGACGACCTGAAGGCGGCCTTCAACGCGGGCAACGCGCCCGACGTCATCAACCTCTCCGTCGGTGAGGGCTGGGTCTCGGACTACGCGACAAGAGGCCTGCTCCTGCCACTCGACGACAAGGTCCCGGATTCGGTCAAGAGCCTGTACTTCCCTGGCCTCTGGAAGTCCCAGCTGGTCGACGGCAAGAACTTCCAGTTCCCGTGGTACCAGAGCATCGCGACCGAGCTCATCAACAAGCGGATCTACGAGACGGGTGCGGGGCTCCAGTCCTCGGCCTTCCCGAAGACCGTGCAGGAGCTGCCGCAGATCTGCGCGACGATCCTCGAGAAGACCTCGACGCCCTGCGACATCCGCCTGACGGTGAACGACCTCCTCGCCCAGATGGTGTACGAGGGTGGTGTCAAGGTCATGAGCGACGACGGCAAGAGCTTCACGTTCAACTCCGCGGACGCGGTGTCGTGGCTCCAGATGTACGTCGACATGGTCAAGGCGGGGACCGTCGACAACGACGCCCTCACCACCAGCCTCGACCGCGTGGGGCTGCTCCTCTTCTCGTCGGGCCAGGCGCCCTTCTACCAGACGGCCCCGAACCTGATCCGGGTCGTCAAGGCCAACAACACCCAGCTCTACGGGGACCTCGCGGTCGTTCCCGCGCCCGTCGGCAAGTCGGGCGTCCTCGGCAAGGGCTCGATGGGGATCTCGGTCAAGGCCGACTCGAAGTACCCGATCGCGTCGATCGCCCTCGCCCAGTTCTTCACGAACCCGCGAAGCATGGTCGCGTTCGCCAAGATCGTGTCCGTCTACCCGTCGTCGCCGTCGGCCTACGACGACCCCTTCTTCTCGACCACCGGTGGCGCGATCGAGGACAGTGCCCGGGCGACGGCCAAGGACATCGTCTCGAAGTACGCCGATATCGTGCCGACCATCCCGAACAAGGCCAAGGTCAACGACGTCGTCCTGCACGCCGTGGAGGACGCGCTGTTCAACAGTGTCGACCCGAAGCAGGCGCTCGACGACGCCGTCACGAAGGCGAACGCCCTGATCAATCAGTAGCGAGCACCCAGCGCGGGGCCGCGACCGGCATCCGGCCCCGCTTTCGAACCGACCCTCCCCGGGCTGCTCCCGGGGAGGGTCGACATCCTCCGGCCGACGAGCCGGCAATCACGCGGTGTTGAGGCT
>DASXWX010000251.1:0-11677 GCA_036503395.1 Candidatus Limnocylindrales bacterium | reverse complement strand
GGAGCTCCGCTCGGTCCTTGCCCGAGCCCTCGCGGATGAGCCCGACGAAGCCGTCGCGTGGGCCGATCGCACGTTGTGGGACTCCGAGCGGCTCGGGCTCGACGCGGTCACGGCCGACGCGCTCGTGACCAAGGGCAGCATCCTCGCCTTCCGAGGACGGCCGCACGAGGGGGTCGCGCTCCTCGAGGCCGGGATGCGGCTCGCCGAAACCCGGGGCTTCGGGCTCGTCGCCGGGCGTGCGGCGAACAACCTCTGCGCCGCGCTCTCGGTCGAGGATCCGCGCCAGGCGGTCGCCGTGGGCCGCCGCGGCATCGAGCTCGCGCGCCGGTACGGCCTGCAGGGTCTCCTCGTCGGATCCCTGTCGAACGCGATCGAGGCGGCGCTCGGGGTCGGCGACTGGGACTGGATCGATCCCGAGCTCGACGCGCTCCAGCTCGGCGACCTCGAGCGGGCCGACCACGTCGGCCTGCTCGTCGGACGGGCCGAGATCGACGCAATGCGTGGCGGTGCGACGGCCGCTTTCGTGGCCGAGCTCGAGGAGGCGCGGAGCGGACTCAGCGATCCCGTCGCCATCGCCGCGGTGGCGGCCGCGATCGCGCTCATCCGCCTCGCCGAGGCCCGCTTCGAGGACGCCTTCGCCGAGGCGACCACCGCGGCGGGAGATCCGCTCAACGCCCCTCAGGGGCTCCGAATCGCGGCGCGCTCCGCGGTTCGGCTCCTCGATGCCGAACGTGCCCGAAACGCCCTCGAAAGGCTCGCCGCGCTGGGCGCGGTCGGTACCGCAAACACCGCGGCCAGCCGTGCGATCGACGGGGGCGTTCTCGCGCTCGAGGGTCGCTGGGGCGAGGCGACGGTCGCTTTCCGCGACGGCTGGGCCCGGCTGCGAGAGCTCGGGCTCGAGCACGAGCTTGGGGCGAGCATGGTCGATTTCCTCGCGGTCGCCCCGCCGGCCGAGCCGTCGGTCGACGACGTGGCAGCCGAGGCGCGGGAGATCTTCGGCCGGATCGGCGCCAGGGCGTGGCTCGCGCAGGTCGAGGACGTGCTCGCCGCCCGGTCCGACGCGGCGAGTGGCGGCGCGCCGAGGGGGACGCGACGGGGCCGTCCGGCGGTCCCGGCCGGGTGAGCGACCCGGGCTCGACGACCCGGGCCCTCGAGGCCGTGGCGGCCGCCGCCATCCCGCATCGCGTCGCCCGGACCGAGCCGGCCCATAGCGCGGAGGAGAGCGCCGAGCGCCAGGGCATCCAGCTCGGGGCGCTGCTCCGGACGATCGTCGTGCGGCGTGGCGCGGACGACTATGTCTTCGTCCTCGTGCCCGGCGGGCGCCGCTTCGACTGGCCGAAGCTGCGGGCCGTCCTCGGGGTCAATCGCCTGTCGCTGCCCGACGCGACCGAGGCGCATGCGGTCACGGGTTACGAGCGGGGCACGATCACGCCGTTCGGGTCGGAGCGCGCCTGGCCGGTCGTCGTCGACGCTGCCGCGATGGGCCACGAACGAGTCGCGATCGGCGGCGGCCAGCACGGCGTCAACCTCCACCTCGCCCCGGCCGATCTCGTGGCCGCCCTCGACGCCACGGTCGTCGACGTGAGCGCGCCGGACGTCGCGACCGAGGGCTGACCGAGGCGTGCGCGGCCCGCTCGACGGGATCCTCGTCGCCGACCTGTCGACGGTCCTGGCCGGTCCGTACGCGACGATGCTCCTCGGCGATCTCGGTGCCGACGTCGTCAAGGTCGAGCCGCCCGAGGGCGACGCGACACGGGGCTGGGGCCCGCCCTGGATCGGCTCCGGCGAGGCGCGGACGGCCGCCTACTACCTCGCGGTCAATCGCAACAAGCGCTCGATCCGGCTCGACCTCCGTCGCCCCGGCGCGCAGGCCGTCCTCGAGCGCCTCGTCGGCCGTGCCGACGTCCTCGTCGAGAACCTTCGACCGGGCGGGCTCGACCGGATCGGGTTGGACGAACGGCGGCTGGCGGAGCTCAATCCCCGCCTCGTCCACGTCGCGATCAGCGGCTACGGGACGGGCGGCGAGGCGGCCGCGCGTGGCGGCTACGACTTCGTCGTCCAGGCCGAATCGGGACTCATGTCGATCACGGGCTTCCCCGGCGAATCCGGTGGCGGGCCGACGAAGGTCGGGGTGGCGATCGACGATGTCGTCACCGGGCTCCACGTCGCGGTCGCGGTCCTGGCCGGACTGCTCGGTCGCGAACGCGGGGCGTCTGCCGGCCAGCGGATCGACGTGTCGCTCCTCGGCGCGGCCCTGTCGGCGCTCGTGAACCAGGCTCAGAACGCGTGGGCGGGCGTCGTCCCGGGCAGGCTCGGCAACGCCCATCCGAACATCGTCCCGTACGAGACGTTCGCGGCCGCGGACGGCCAGCTGGCCCTCGCGGTGGGAAGCGAGCGCCAGTGGCGACGCTTCTGCGAGGCCCTCGGCGCGACCGAGCTCGCCGAGGACGTCCGCTTCGCCACGAACGGCGACCGGGTCGTCCACCGCGCCGCGCTCCGGCCGCTCCTCGCCGAGCGTCTCGCGACACGCTCGGTCGCGGAGTGGCTCACGGCGTTCCGCGCCGCAGACGTGCCGGCGGGGGCGATTCACGACGTCGCGGCCGCGCTCGACAGCCCCGAGGCGCGCTCGCTGGGCGCGACCACGGAGGTGGTCCATCCGGTTCTCGGCGCCGTCCGCCAGATCGCGCCGGTGGCCCGCTACGGCGCGACGCCGGCGACCATCCGCCGTCCGCCGCCGCTCCCCGGCGAGCAGCGCGACGAGATCCTCGCCGAGCTCGAGTTCGCGGGGTACGAAGCGGAGGCGCTCCGCGCCGACGGCGTCCCGTGACGGCCCGATCGGGCGGCCCTCGCAAGGCGTCACCCGGGAGCCTCGTCGACCTCCTCGCCGCGGCCGCGCTCTGGGGCGGCATGTACGTCGTCAGCGCCGGGACGTTCTCGCGGATCCCGCCGGTCACGCTCGGGCTGCTCCGGCTCGTCGTCGGGGTCGTCGTCCTCGCCGTCGCCCTCCGGTTCCGGGTCGGCCTTGGCCGCAGCGAGCTGCCCCGCGTCGTGGCCGCCGGCGCGATCGTCGCCCTGACGCTTGTCCTCCAGTTCGTCGGGACCCGGCTGACCGGCGGGGCCGAGGGGGCGTTGCTGACGACGACCACGCCCGCCTTCGTCCTCCTGTTCGGCGCCACGCTGGAACGGGAGCGCGTCCATCCTGCCGCCTGGCTCGGCGTGGCCGTCGCCCTCGCCGGGGTGGCGGTCGTGGCCGGCCGCAACGCCGCTGCGGCGCCGATCGACGGACAGCTCGCCGGGCTGCCGTCACGGCTCGTTGGGGATCTGCTGCTCGTCGCATCGGCCGCGACGTGGGCCCTCTACTCGTCGGTTGGCCGGCCGCTGGTCCATTCCGTTGGCGCGGTTCGAGCGATCCTCGGCTCGAGCGCCGTCGCGATCCTCCTCGTCGCACCGCTCGTGCCGCTCGAGCTCGCCTCGTCTGCGCTGCCGCCGCTCGACCTGCCGGCTGTCGCCGCGGTCGCCTACCTCGGGGCCGGCGCGACGGCGATCGCCTGGTCGCTCTGGTATCGCGGCTACGCGGCGGCGCCGCCGGCGGTCTCGGCCGCCGCGTTCTTCGCCCAACCGATCGTCGGTGCCGCGCTCGGGTCATTCGTCCTCGGCGAGGCCCTCGACCCGCCGTTCGTCGCCGGTGCGCTCCTCATCGGAGCCGGGATCCTCGCCCTCGTCCTGCCCGACCTGCGGCGGGCCCGCCTGACGCTCGAAAGCCCCTAGAGCTCCTCGCGCTCGATGCCAGGCCTTCGGCCTGGCGATCAGCCGCCGAGCGTCACCGATTCCGCGATGAGCCAGGGTGCCCGCACGAACGGCTCGCCGTCCCAACCCGCCGTCGACCCCGTGACCGCGACGGCACGGTCGGGATCGATCGTGATGACGAACGAGGCGGCGTGCCGGCTCGGATTGCCCGGCGTGCGCACGCCGTCCGCCGCGAGGCAGACGCCCATCGTCGGCTCGCAGACGGCCGCGTTCGACCGACGCAGGTGAATGTGCCGCGGCCCCGCCGGTGGCGTGACCACGGTCGCGTCGACGGCGTAGCGAATGTCGCCGGTGGCGACGACGACGCGGAGGGCGGCCACGGACGAGTCGTCGGCCGGTCGAACGGTCATCCGCCAGACCTTCGCTGCCGGATCGGCAACCGTGATTCGATAGCGATTCGAGCCGAGCGGCTCCACCGAGACGTCCGGCCGGCCCGGCGAGGTCTCTCCGACGGCGGCCGTGGCCGGCAGGGTGTGCGCCGGCTCGAGCGTCGCGCGAGCGGCGGGCGGAGCAGCCGAGGGAGCGGGCGTCGTCGGAGGCGTGCTCGTCGTTCCCGCCGGCGGTGCGCTGCAGGCCGCTGCGACCGCGAGTGGCAGGATGACGGCGAAGCGGCGCGGCAGACGGGTCACATGGCCCCCAGGTGAGCTCCGATCGATCTCGATCGGCTGGCAGTCCCCATGACGCTCAGGCTGCCCGAAATGCTGCGTCCGGCCCATGGACATCCGGCCCGAAATCGACGCGACAGACGTCGCAAGCGCCGGGCGACACGGCCTCGCTGCTAGATTCGCGCCGGTTTCGCCGGAGGAGGGTGGCATGGTCGACGAGCGCGAGCGGTGGGCGCTGATCCTGGGCGCGTCGTCGGGGATGGGCGAGGCGACGGCGCTCGCCCTGGCCGCCGCCGGCTACCGCATCTGCGGCATCCACCTCGACTTCCGGGCCGGGCTGGCCCACGTCGAGGAGATCAAAGCCCGGATCGCCGAGGCCGGCTCGGAGGCGCTCTACATCAACATGAACGCCGCCGACGACGAGAAGCGACTCGATGCGCTCGCCCGCCTTCGGGCCAGGTTCGACGAGCGCCGCGCAGAGGGCGCGTGGCCGTACGTGCGGGTGGTCATGCATTCGCTCGCCTTCGGCTCGCTCGTGCCGTTCATCGCTGACGACCCGAAGGCCGCCGTCGACCGCAAGAAGATGGAGATGACCCAGGACGTCATGGCGAACAGCCTCGTCTACTGGGCCCAGGACCTCTACCGGGGCGGGTTGCTCGAGTCGGGGTCGCGGATCTTCGCGATGACGTCCGAGGGCTCCGCGCGCGTCGTCCCTTCGTACGGGGTCGTGAGCAGCGCCAAGGCGGCCCTCGAGTCGCACTGTCGCCAGCTGGCGATGGAGCTGGCGCGGCTCGGAACCGGGATCAACGTCAACGCGATCCAGGCCGGTGTGACCGTGACGCCGGCGCTCATGAAGATCCCGGAGCACGACGCGATCATCGCCGCGGCCACGGCCCGGAACCCGACCGGTCGCCTGACCACGCCGCAGGACGTCGCGAACGCCATCGTGGCGCTCTCGGGCGACGGCTTCGATTTCGTGACGGGGAACATCATCCGCGTCGACGGCGGCGAGTTCGTCACCGGCAGCTGAGGATGCCCGGCCGCGTCATCGTCGTCGGCTCCGTCAACGTCGATTTCGTGGTCACGGGCGAGCGCCTGCCGGTGCCCGGCGAGACCGTCACCGGCGGAACGTTCAGTCGACACCACGGCGGCAAGGGCGCGAACCAGGCCGTCGCGGCGGCGCGGCTCGGAGCCTCGACGGTCTTCCTGGGCGCGGTGGGCGACGACGATCTCGGCGTGGATGCCCGCGCCGCGCTCGAACTCGAGGGGATCGACGTCGGGTTCGTCGAGCGGGTCGGCGCGCCGACGGGAGTCGCGCTCATCCTCGTGGGCGGGGGTGGTGAGAACCTCATCAGCGTCGCTTCCGGCGCGAACGCAGCGGTCCGGCCGGAGGCCGTGAGGGCGACGTTCGAACGGCTGGCCCTCAACGCGGAGGACGTGATCCTCGTCTCGAACGAGATTTCCGCGGAGGCGGTCGACGCCG
The DNA here is from genome assembly GCA_036503395.1 of Candidatus Limnocylindrales bacterium. Taxonomy (GTDB): domain Bacteria; phylum Chloroflexota; class Limnocylindria; order Limnocylindrales; family CSP1-4; genus DASSHA01. The sequence continues at coordinate 5,782 of DASXWX010000251.1, read as the reverse complement.
CCCTCTCCGGCGCCCTGGCGGCCGGCGCACGGACCGTCCTCAACCCCGCGCCGGCACAGGGAATCGCCGCCGCGGCCCTCGAAGCGACGAGCGTCGCCACTCCCAACCGCGGCGAGCTCGGGGTGCTCGCTCGAGCGCTGGGGAGCGGACCGTCGGAGCACCCGGCCGACGGCGCGTCGCGCCTCCTGGAGGCCGGCGGGGTCCGCGACGCCGTGGTCGTCACCCTCGGAGCCGCCGGCGCGCTGCTCGTCGACCGTTCCGGGGCCGTGGCGGTGCCCGCGCCCGTGGTCGATGCAGTCGACACGACCGGCGCCGGGGACGCGTTCAACGGCTGCCTCGCGGCGTCGCTCGCGAATGGGCTGGGGCTCGAGGCCGCAGTGCGGCGGGCCGTCCTGGCAGGAGCCCTGGCGACGACGCGTCCCGGCGCCCGAGCGGGAATGCCGACGGCGGTGGAGCTCGATGCAGCCGTGGCGGTCGAGTCGACCTGAGCCGAACGGCCCCCTTCTCGGGTGACCGACGGCAGCGGCCGAGCGAGCTCGGCTCCCGTCACCCTTTTGCGCAGCCGACCGATTCCGGTCGGCTGCGTACGATGCGAGCGACCCGTCCACCTTCCGGAGATCGATGGCCTCCCCGAACCGAACCCGTCCCGTGACGCCGACCCCGACACGCCGCGACCGCCGCCGCGCCCAACGCAAGGCGCACGCCGCTTCGCGGCCGGCGGGCACCCGCACGACCACGAACTCGGGCGGCGGTCCGTCGCTGGCGCTCATCGCAACCGCGATCGCGGTCGTCGCCGGCGTGATCCTGATCGCCGCGGCCGCGCTGTCGCAGGGCACGACGGGTGGCGGCGGATCGGCCTCGAACGATCCCGGCACCGGCCTTGTCGCCCCGACCTTCACGGTCCCCGGCGACCTCGGCGACACGCCGGGCCAGCTCGGCGACCCGAACGCGCCGATCCAGATGGAGATCACCGAGGACTTCCAGTGTCCGATCTGCGGGCGCTTCACCCACGAGGAGCTGCCCCAGCTCGTGGACGATTTCGTGCGACCCGGTCTGGTCCACCTCATCGTCCACGACGTCGCGTTCCTCGACTACACCGGGACTGAGTCGCTCGACGCCGCGACGGCCGCGGCCTGCGCGGGTGCGCAGGGTCGCTACTGGGAGTATCACGACTGGCTCTACGCGAACCAGCACGGGGAGCGCGAGGGCGCGTTCGCGCCGGACCGGCTGCGCCAGATCGCACAGCGGATCGACCTCGACATGACGACCTGGGGCAGCTGCGCGAGCGCCGCGTCCGAGAAGGCGAAGGTCACCGCGACCACGAACGAGCAGGTCTCCAGGGGGATCAACTCGACGCCGACGTTCGTGATCAACGGCGGCCAGCCGATCCCGGGCCTGCCGACCTACGCCCAGCTGTCGAGCTACCTCCGCTCCCTCCTGCCATCGGGCGCGGCGTCGCCCAGCTCGAGCGGCTAGGGACTCCGGAGCCGAATCCGGATGGAGGTCCTCGCCGTCGTCACGCTCTGGTTCCTCGTATTCGGGCTCGTTTCGGCCGTGGTCGCGAACGCGCGCGCGCGTGAACCGCTGACCTGGTTCGTCGTCGGCGGCATCGCCGGTCCGCTCGCGCTCCTCGCGGTGCTCGTCCTCCGGCCCGGCACCGGTGTCGAGCCCGCGAACCGGTACGTCGCCGCCGTCCGCCATCCCGCGGCGCTCCTCGCCGTGCTCGACGTCGTCGGACTGACGATCGCCTCGTACCTGTCCACCGTGGAGCTGGGTGGCGGCCTGCCGTCGTGCGGGCCGCTACGCGGCTGCGAGCAGGTGGCGCAGAGCCAGTACGCGCGTGTCGCCGGCGTCCCGGTCGCCGTCGGTGGTGTCGTGCTGTCGCTCGTCCTGCTCACACTCGCGATCGCCTGGTGGCGAACGGGCTCGCCGGCGCTGCTCGCGGCCCACTACGGCCTGTCGCTCGCCGGCGTGATGTTCGAGGGCTACTTCACCTACCTCGAGCTGTTCGTCATCGGCTACGTCTGCGTCTGGTGCGCGTCGTACGGGATGAGCCTGGTCGCCCGCTTCCTCGTCGCCCTCTGGGTCTGGACGCACCGCGAGCGGTACGCGCCCGGATAGGCGGGCGAGACACGCTCAGGGCGCCGCGAGCCCGGCGTGCTCGGTCGCCAGGTTGACGATCGCGGTGAGTCTCGCCGGTCGACGATCCGAACGGCTCCCCGCCACCTCCGCGATCACACAGATGCCGTCGCCGGTGGAGCACGTTCCGATCGCGGACACGACCACCGAGTCGATCTCGGGGAGCACCACGGCGATCTCGGACGAGGCCCTCAGGATGGTCTCCGCACGCTCCCGCTCGAACCCCGACGGGCCGCTCAGCTTCGCGCTCGGAAACTCGATCGACGTGGCGGCCGGTGGGCGAGCGCGGAGATCGAGGTCGACCGACACCTGATCGCCGGTCGCGTAGTCGTGGAGCGAGATGTGCGCGACATCCCCGTCGACGGTGACGAGCGCCGGTACCAGCGAGAGCGGATCCAGGCGTCGCGCCACCGCCGGATCGGCGGCGATCGCCTCGAACGCCGAGCTGACGAGCGACATCGCCGTATCCGGATCGACATCCGCGTCGGGCTGGGCGAGGAGCCCGCTGGGGAACCTCGAAGGCGAGGGTGACGGCGATTCACGGGCTGCGGTGGGGTGCACGGGCCCGGCGATCCGGTCGACGCGAGCGATGATCTGCCACGTCGGGAAGGGACAGCTCGCGCCGTCCGGGCACGGCCAGCGGTGGACGAGGTAGATCGCCCGCCGCGGCACGTCGAGGCCGTCGCGCTGCTGCGGGTCCGGCGCGAACGTCCGGTAGGCGCCGTTCTGGGCGCGGGCGCCGTCGTCGGGCGGGACGACCGTCATCGACTCGATCGCTGGCGGCGGACCCGAGCTGATCGTCGTCGGCTGGTACTCGCGCGGCGTCAGCCACGAGGCAGCGCCGCAGCCGAAGTCGGGGGCATCGGGCTCGAGAGACGGCGTCGCGAAGATCGGTGCCGGACATGCGGGAACCGCGAGGCCGACGCCGACGAGCCACGCGTCGAGGAGGACGAAGTCGTCCGGTGAGTTCGCGTACTCCGCGATCGTTCGGACCCACCCGTCGGGGCCCTTGGAGACCGGGCCGATGACGCGAACGGTCCGATCAGGATCCAGCCGGAGTGCGAAGGTGTCCCGCGGCGGGTAGACGAGCCTCCAGGCTCCGAACTGCGCGCCGACGGCGGGAGACGTCCCCTCGATCGCGCCGTCGGGGCACCCCGGACCCGCGAGGCAGCCAGGCTCGACGATGGCGACGTCGGCCACAACCACCGCGCCCGGCGCGATCGGATCTCCCGACACTGTGAAGAGCGATCCGAGCTGCGTCGCCGTCAGCGGGCCGTCGCGGGGATCCCAGAGCGGGGCGGGAGCCGGCGACGGCCGGCCGACGCCGGCCACGGCGACGACCGCGAGCACGAGGGCCGCCGCGACGCCGAGGGCCGTTACGACGAGGCGGCGGGGGCGACCACCCCGAGGCTCCGAGGCGTCGAGCGCCGCTGCGATCGTGTCGGCGAGGCCGGCCGGCGCTCGGCCGGTCGCGCGCCGGGCGAGCTGGCGCTCGATGTCGGCGTCCGACAGACCGCGAGGCGGTCGCCTGTGCACGGTCACGCCAGCTCCTGTGCATGGGCCGCCTCGAGGGCCCGCCGCGCCGCGAACAGCCGCGACTTCACCGTCCCGCCCGGCACGCCGAGCCGATCGGCGATCTCCTCGATCGACCGCCCATCGAGGTGCCGCCACACGAGAAGCGCGCGCTGCTCGCCGGTGAGCTGTTCGAAGGCGCGATCGAAGGCGTCTGCGTCGGCGGTGCGATCGTCGACTGGCGTCGTTCTGTTGTCCGCCGGTTCCGTGGCGAGACTCGCGAGCGGCCGCAGCCACCGAACCCGAGGCCGAATCTGCCGGAGGCGCATCCGGCACGCGTTCAGGTTGATCCGCGCGAGCCAGGGATCGAACCTGGCCGGGTCGCGCAGCGACCCGATCTGCCGCCAGGCCATCAGGAGCGTGTCCTGGGTTGCATCGGCGGCGTCGGCCTCGTTGCCGAGGATCGCGAGAGACGCCTTGTACACCGTGTCGGTCCTCGACCGGACGATCGTTTCGAACGCGGCGCGGTCGCCGCGGCGCGCCCGTTCGACGAGCTCCGGCTCCACGCTCCCTCCGCTCTCTGCCTTGTCTGATGCGAGGACGGCCCGGTCGGTTCGATGTCCGGTACCAGCATGGCCCGGACCTTCAGGCGAGTCCGCCCGCGGTGGCAGCAGGACTAGCGTTCCTGACGATGGCCATCACCGGAACGCGACGCCGTGGCCGGGCGATTCCCGCGACCGCACTGCCGGTCGAACCCGATCCGCCCACGCTCCCGGCCGAGCCGCTTCCGATCGGGCTGCCCGACGTCAACGTCACGAGCTGCCCGGTCTGCGCACGCCCCATCGCCCTCGGGACGTCGAAGTGCCCGGGCTGCGGCACGCGCCTGCTCCTCGGCGTCCCGGCGCGTCGGGCCGGCGCGTTCCTCGGCGTCGGGCTGGTGCTCGGCCTCCTCGTCGGGTCCGTCGTGACCGCTGGCGCGGTCGGGATCGGCAATGCGATCGCGAACGCTCCCGCGGCGTCGCCGACCGCGGGACTCCCGGGGACAGGCGGGCAGCCCGTGCCGACGCCGACGCCCGTCGCTTCCAGCCCGAGGGCGTCCTCGGCCGTGCCGCCGCAGGCCGGCGCGGCGCTCGGCCAGGCGATCGTCCTCAACGAGCGGCTCGCGTCACGGGCGGCCGAGCTGCGCGCCGAGCTCGATGCGAAGCCGACCGACACCTTCGCGATCGCGACCTCGCTCCGCGCCCTCGCCGCGGACGCGGTGATCGGTGCCGGCGCCGTTCGGACCATCGAGACGTGGCCCGCGGCGGAGTCGGTGGCGGCGCGGCTCGGCGACTACTACGGTCTCGTCTCCTCGACCGCGACGACGACGCTCGCCTCGTCCCTCTCGGATCCGGCGGCCTACAGGGACGGTGCAGCCCGGATGCTTCGCGTGCTCGGCGACCTCGGGACGATCTCGCGGGACGCCGCGTCCGTCGCCGCCGCGGCGGGCGTCGTGCCACCGAGCACTCCGGCTGCGACGTCGACCACCACTCCCTGATCGTCACGACCGCGGGCGTCAGCCCGCCGGGGCATAACCCGTCAGCTCGACGTAGGCGTCGCCGGCGCGCTCGCGCCTCACGCCGTCGCGCACGACCGTCACCGCCTGCGAGCCCTCCCAGTAGACGACGCCGGTGGTCGGTCGCGTGTCGAGCTCCTGGCTCGCGACGGTCGGGTCGAGGACGATCGTCAGGTCCTCGCGCGGCAGCCAGATCCGCCATCCGGCCGGGTAGACGGCCCCGGTCCGCGGGCTCGTCCAGTGCCCCGTCGTCTCGACGCTGAATTCGGTCGCCGCGAGGTGCTCCGCCGGCTTCCCCCGCGGGATCAGCGTCCCGTACACGAGCGGGAACGTGCCGTCGGCCGCCCGGACGAGCGACAGCGTCAGGTCCGTGCCATCGTCGAGATTGACCGCGAACCAGTCCCAGCCGCCCCCGCCGACCGAGATGAAGTCGCCCCACTGATGGTCGAACCAGGAGATGCCGGTCACGGGCACTCGGTCCCCGTCGAGCATGAGCGTGCCTCGGGTGGGCTCGCGTGTCCGCGAGTAGTAGTAGCTGCTGCCGGCAGGCCCGACGTCGATCCAGCCGTCGGTGTC
>DASXWX010000250.1:0-4193 GCA_036503395.1 Candidatus Limnocylindrales bacterium | reverse complement strand
CCGAAGTGGATGTTGAAGCCGTGGGCGAACATGAGCAGCGAACCCGGTCGGAGGTTCGGGGCGATCTCGGCCTCGTAGACGTCCTTCTGGGCCGTGTCCGGGACGAGGACCATCACGACGTTCGCCTCGCGGACCGCTTCGCCGACGTCGGCGACCCGAAGGCCCATGTCGGCCGCGAGCGGCCGGCTCTTCGAGGCGGGCGCGAGCCCGACCACGACATCGACGCCGGACTCCATGAGGTTCAGGGCGTGGGCATGACCCTGGCTGCCGTAGCCGATGATCGCGACCGTCTCCCCCTCCAGCGCCGTCGGATCGGCATCGGGGTCGTAGTACATTCGCGCCGTCATTTGCGTCTCGCCTCCTCCTGGATGGACGAGGCCCCTCGCGCCATGACGACGCTGCCCGTCCGCACGATCTCCTTGATCCCGTAGGGCCGCAGCAGCCCGAGCAGGTCATCGACCTGCGTCTCCGTGCCGCTCGCCTCCACGACCAGGGCGTCGGTCGCGAGGTCCGCCACCCGCCCGCCGGCCATCTCCACGATCTTGAGCACCTCGGCCCGGTTGCGGTCGGTCGCCCGGACCTTGATCAGCGCGAGCTCCCGCTCCACGGTCGGCTCTGCCGTGACGTCCTGGACCTTGAGCACGTCGATGAGCCGGTAGAGCTGCTTCGTCGCCTGCTCGACCGCGACGTCGTCGCCGTTGAGCGTGATCGTCATCCGGCTGACGTCGGCCTCGTCGGTGTGGCTGACCGCCAGCGATTCGATGTTGAAGCTTCGGGCTCGCATGAGCGACGCGACCCGGTTGAGCACGCCGGGCCGGTTGAGGACGATCGCCACGAGCACGTGGCGATGCGCGTCGCCCGTGCCGGGGATCGCCCGCGCCGGCGGCGTGGCATGAGCCGGAGCGGCCGGGGTCGACGCGCTCATTCGTCGGCCCCTTCCCACGACTCGATGAGGTCCGAGAGGCCCTTGCCGGCGGGCATCATCGGGAAGACGTTCTGCGTCTCGGCGATCGAGAACCAGACGAGGGCCGGTCCGTCGACGGCCTGCGCCGAGCGGATCGCACCGTCGACCTCCGCGGGCGTGGACGCCCGGAAGGCCGGGATGCCGTAGGCGTCGGCGAGCTTGGCGTAGTCCGGGCCCAGGAGGCTCGCCGAGTGGTAGTTGCCGGCGTAGACGATCTCCTGCCACTGCCGGATCATCCCGAGCTTCTTGTTGTCGAAGAGGGCGATCTTCACCGGGATGCGGTCCTGGACGAGGGTGGCCATCTCCTGGACGGTCATCTGGAGGCCGCCGTCGCCGGCGATCGCCCACGTCTCCTTGTCGGGTCGGCCGAGCGCGGCGCCCATCGCCGCCGGCATCGCGTACCCCATCGTCCCGAGCCCACCCGACGAGAGGTGGCTGTTCGGACGGCGGAAGCCGCCGTAGCGGGCGACCCACATCTGGTTCTGGCCGACGTCGGCGACGAGGGTCGCGTCGTGATCGGTCAGCTCGGCGATCCGCTCGACAACGTAGTCCGCCGACAGCAGCCCGTCGCGCCAGGCGCCCGAGCCGTGCCAGCTCGACGACTCGGAGTCGCGCCGCCAGGATGCGAGCTCGCCGAGATACGCCGCGCGATCGGCCGTTTCGACACGTTCGACGAGCGGAATGAGGGCCTGGAGCACCCGCTTCGCGTCGCCGACGATCGGCACCTCGACCGCGACGTTCTTGCCGATCTCAGACGGGTCGACGTCGACGTGGACGATGCGGGCGTACGGCGCGTACGTGCGAACGTTGCCGGTGACGCGGTCGTCGAAGCGCATGCCGAGGGCGATGAGGAGGTCGGCGGCCTGGATCGCCCGGTTCACGTGCTTCCAGCCGTGCATTCCCATGTAGCCGTAGGCCAGCGGATGCGTCTCGTCGACGCCACCGATGCCGAGGAGGGTCCAGGCGATCGGGATCTGGGCCTTCTCGGCCAGCGCCAGCAGCTCGGCCTCCGCATCGGCGACGAGGACGCCATGGCCGGCGAGGATGACCGGCCGCTGCGCCCGGGCGATCTCCTCCGCGGCGAGGCGGACCTGGCGCGGGTGGCCGTCGAAGTTCGGCCGGAAGCCCGGGAGGCCGGCGATCACCTCGTCCTCGGACGGGTGGACGGCGTGGGTCTCGGCCTGGAGCGCGTCCTTCGTGATGTCGACGTGGACCGGTCCGGGCCGGCCCGTCCGGGCGATATGGAATGCCTCGGCCAGGACCCGTGGCAGCTCGTCGGCGTCCCGGACGAGATAGTTGTGCTTCGTCGTCGGGAGGGTGATCCCGCTGATGTCGATCTCCTGAAAGGCGTCCTTTCCGATGAGCGGCGTCGGGACGTTGCCGGTGATCGCGACGATCGGGACCGAGTCGAGCATCGCCGTGCCGATGCCGGTCACGAGGTTCGTGGCCCCGGGGCCCGACGTGCCGAGGCAGACCCCGACCTTGCCCGTCGCCCGGGCATAGCCGTCGGCGGCATGGGCGCCGCCCTGTTCGTGCCGGACGAGGACGTGACGGAGCTCGGGATAGTCGCCGAGCACGTCGTATAGGGGCAGGACGACGCCGCCGGGGTAGCCGAAGAACACGTCGACGCCCTGGCGGAGGAGGGCCTCGCACACGACGTCCGCGCCGATCCGGGTCCGTCCGAGCGGCCTGCCGCGATGCTCGTGGAGCATCTCCTTGCGGGCGGCCTCGACTGCCGCGGCACCGGCCGTCCCGTCCGCGGGGACGTGGCTGCGCCGGCTCCGGCCGTCGGGCGTCGTGCCCGCCGTGGCCGCTCCGGCGCCGGTACCGGGTGGTCGTGCGTCGTCCCGCGTGATCGTCATCGATGTCCTCCCTTTCCCCGCTGTCCCGCCCGGCCACCCCGCGGCCGGCAAAACGAAAGACCCTCGCCTCCCGGCGAGGGTCCCTTCGGTCTTCGGTGGTGTCGGCGTCTAGCGCCCGCTCCTCCGAGGTCCTCCGTTCTCCCGCCGGGAGTCGGTAATGAGCCCGAGAAGGCCCGCAAGGCCCACGAGAAGGGACCGAACGAGGCCGAGGAGCGAAAGGTCGACGAGGCCGGCGTCGGAGAGCGGCACGATCAGCCGACGACCATCCGTCGTGACGACGACGGCGGCGTGACGGCGATCCTGTCCGTGCAGCAGGCCCAACGCGGTCTCCCGGTCGCACACGGAGCGGCGGCTGCCGGCCCGGGTGTCGTCGCAGTCTGCCAGCCGCGGTTGCCGTGCGTCAAATGGGCCGAACGGCCGCGACGACCCGGGACCGACGGCGGCAGGAAAGCCCGCCAGCGTTGGCGGTGCGAGGGCGCGGCGGGGGCGCTGCGAGGGGCTGCGAGCGGGGTGCGAGGGCGCGTCGGCCGACCCTACGGCGCCGGCGTCGGCCGACCCAACGCCGCGCCTTGTCTCCTCGAATTTCACCGGGAGCGCACGAATCGCCGTTGGGACGCGGTCAAGGGCCGTTCCGGGGGCCGTTTCGTGCGTGGCACCGCCGCCTCCGAACGCGGCCAGGTCTCTCGGCGGGGCCTTCTGCCCTGCCTAATCCCCGCAATAACGGTGGGAGCGAAATCAACGTCGGCAAGGCCTCGGATCGGCGCGCGGTCGCTGCTTTGCCGCTCGGCGCCGACAAGCGGCCGGGAGCTGAGATGACCGCCCGGGAGAAGTCGCGGTCCGCCGCTACTCGCCACTGGTTGCCTGGACCGGTGGCGGCGCCTGTGTTCTGATCAGGCATTCCCGTGCCAGCTCGAGGAGCGCGGTCGATTGCTCCGGGTCGTCGAGGTGGACCTCGGGGACGCCGATCGTCAGCGACCAGCTCGTGGCGTGCCGGTACGCATCGTCGAGCGAAGTCACGGACGAAAGCCGGATGTCGCGGACGTCCGACCACGGGACGAGCGATGCGCCGAGGAGCGGGTCGCCGGCATCGTCGACGCCCGCGCGCGCATCGAGCAGCCCGAGCTCGCAGGCGACGAGGAAGCGGCGAGGGGCGGACGCATCGTCGGCGCGCTCGCCCGCCGGCCCGCGAGCAGCCGCTCCGTCCGAGCCCGGACCCGCCTCGGGCAGCGCGAACGAGGCGATCTCGGACGCTCCGAGCGCGTCGAGGACGTCCTCGATCCAGTAGCCGCGGTGCCCGAACGCAGGGGTCGTACCCCGCTCGTCCCAATCCCGCATCTTCATCGGACCGCCACCCCCGACCTCACTGG
>DASXWX010000249.1:0-1695 GCA_036503395.1 Candidatus Limnocylindrales bacterium | reverse complement strand
CTCCCTGGATCGAGAGGTGGCCGAGCGCGCCCTCGACCGCCCGTCCCTGGGGGTCGAGGATTCCCGGTTTCGGGGTGACGTTGATCGCGAACCGGAACGTGGCCCGCGGCCCGCTCATCGGGTCATATCCATCAGGCGATCTCGTCCTCCTCCAGGTAGCGCTCGAACGAGTCGCCGGTGATCCGCTCGAAGGCCTCGACGTAGCGTCGGCGGGTCCCGTCGACGACCTCGGGCGGCAGGTCCGGTCCCGGCGCCCGCTTGTCCCAGCCCGACGCCTCGAGCCAGTCACGGACGTACTGCTTGTCGAAGCTCGGCTGCGGGCCGCCGGGCGTGTAGGCCGCGGCATCCCAGAAGCGCGACGAGTCGGGCGTGAGGACCTCGTCGACGAGCAGGAGATCGTCGGGGCCGGCCCACGTGCCGAACTCGAATTTCGTGTCGGCGAGGATGATCCCGGCCCGTTCACAGACCTCGGCGCCATGCGCGTAGAGCCGGAGCGCAACGTCGCGGATCCGCTCCGCGAGGGAGGCCCCGACGATCCGCTCGAACCTGACGGCGTCGATCGTCTCGTCGTGCTCGCCCAGGTCGGCCTTCGTCGACGGCGTGACGATCGGCTCGGGCAGTCGCTCCGCCTCTCGCAGGCCCTCGGGCAGACGGACGCCGGCGATCTCGCCCGTCGCGCGGTAGTCCTTCCAGCCCGATCCGGCGAGGTAGCCGCGGACGATCACCTCGACCGGCAGGACGTCCACGCGTTGGCAGACGAGGACCCGGCCGCGAAGGCCGCGCCGGAGCTCGTCGGACGGTCGTTCGCCGTCGATGTCCTCCGTTCGGTCGGCGCTGCTCCCGTCCGTGCCCCAGACCGAGCGCATTCCGCCGAAGGGCGGCGGCAGGTCGGCGGGGTCCACGTCGTCGAGGTCGGTCCCGATCAGGTGGTTCGCCACGATGCCGGCGGTCTCGCGGAACCAGAACCGCGACAGCCCGGTGAGCACGCGACCCTTGTCCGGGATCGGGGTCGGCAGGACGACGTCGAAGGCGCTGATCCGGTCCGAGGCGACGAGCAGGAGCCGGTCCGCGCCGATCGCATAGAGGTCGCGGACCTTGCCCGATCGGACGAACGTCTCAGCCGACACCGACGGCCTCTCCGGATGCCTTCGGCGCAGGGGACGAAGCCCGCGGCGCCGGCACGAGACCGTCGAGCCGGGCGATGATCGCCGGCACGTGGCGGATGAAGGCCGCGTCGTCGAAGCAGGCATCGAGGCGCTCGAGCGGCAGCGCCTGGGCCACCCGCGGCTCGACGGCGAGGGCGTCGCGGAGCGGCAGGCGCTCGTCCGTCGCACGAAGCGACGCCCGCTGCACGATCGCGTAGGCGTCCTCCCGGGAGAGCCCACCCTCGTCCACGAGCGCGAGGAGGACCCGGGAGCTGGCGTAGAGCCCGAGCGACGCCTCGAGGTTCGCCCGCATCCGTTCCTGCCGGACGACGAGGCCCGCGATCAACGCGGTCGCCTTGACCAGCATGTAGTCGAGCAGGATCGTCGCGTCGGGGAGGATCACGCGCTCGGCGCTGCTGTGGCTGATGTCGCGCTCGTGCCAGAGCGGCTGGTTCTCGAACGCGGTCGCCGCGAAGCCGCGGAGCAGGCGGGCGAGCCCGGCAATCCGCTCGGACAGGATCGGGTTGCGCTTGTGGGGCATCGCCGACGA
>DASXWX010000248.1:0-6937 GCA_036503395.1 Candidatus Limnocylindrales bacterium | reverse complement strand
GATGTCTCGCCGGGTGGCGTCCGCAAGGGCGCCGAACATGCGATCGAAGTCGGGCGGGGCGATCTGCATTGGTACAACCATACGGTTGTATATTAGCCGCGTCAAGGTGCTGTGGCCCCCGCGCTCGTACGATCGCGGCATGAACCGTCCGGCTTCGGCCCCGGCCGTCCTCGATTGGCTGCTCGACGCCGATCCGTCGATCCGCTGGCAGGTGCTTCGCGCCCTCATCGACGCACCCCCGAACGAGGTCTCGCGGGAACGCGCCCGCGTGGCGACCGAGGGCTGGGGCGCCGCGATCCTTGCGGCCCAGGACGCCGACGGGCGATGGGGTGGGGGAACCTTCTTCCCGCGCGGCACCGGCACCCTCGACACGCTCTTCCTGCTGTACCTGCTCGGGATCGATCCCACCGACGCCGCGGTCCGGCGGGCGATCGAACCGGTCCACGAGGTGGCGCGCTGGGACTACGACCCGAACCTCCGGTTCTGGGATGGCGAGGTAGAGCCCTGCATCAATGGCCGGACGGTGGCCATCGGGGCGTACTTCGGCCAGGACGTCCGCGGCATCGTGGACCGCCTCATCGGGGAGCAGATGGCCGACGGCGGATGGAACTGCGAGCAGGAGAACGGATCGATCCGCGGCTCGTTCGACACCACGATCAACGTTCTCGAGGGCCTTCTGGAGTACGAGCACTCGAGCGGCACGAACGCGGACGTCGCCGCGGCAAGGCAACGGGGCGAGGAGTACCTGCTCGAGCGCCGCCTGCTCCACCGACTCTCGGACGGCGAGGTGTCCCAGCCGCGCTGGCTCGAGGCCGGCTTCCCGTACTCGTGGAACTACGACGTCGTTCGGGTCCTCGACTACCTCCGCGCGGCGCGGGCGCAGCCCGACGAGCGGATGACGGAGGCGATCGAGATCGTCGCGGCAAAGCGCGACGCGGACGGGCGGTGGCCGCTCGAAACCGCCTACTTCGAGGATCTCCAGGTCGACCTCGGCGAGTCGGTCGGGCGACCGAGCCGCTGGATCACGCTCCGGGGAGAACGAATCCTCGGCTGGGCCGACCGCTCGGCCTGACCGCGACGCCCCCGATCAGCCCTTCGGCTGGACGATCGCGAGGACGTTGCCGCTCGGGTCGGTGATCCACGCCGCCCACGAGTGACCCATATCGGCGATGCCGTCCGTGGTCACGGGATCGGGGGCCGAGTACTCCTCGATCCGGACCCCTCGCCCACGGAGGTCGGCGAGGGCCGCGTGCAGATCGGGCACCCGCCAGGCGAGCTGGGTCTGGCTGTCCTTCGTCCCGACGGTGCTCTTGGTGACCACGAGCTGCGAACCGCCTCCCGAGCCGAAGACGATCCGATCGTCGGGATCCTCGCGCACGATCGGAAGCCCGAGCACGTCGTGGTAGAAGTGCCGGCTCGCGTCGAGGTCCAGCGACAGCAGGATCGGGAAGACGATGTGATCGGCCAGCATCGTCGTAGTGTGCCGCCCTCGGGTTCGATCGACGACGCGGTCGCAAACCGGAGACCGCTGCCGCTCGTATGCGCACCTGTCGGCCGACCTGCTGCCGACGCATGAACCCAGTGGAGGTATCAGCGTGTCCAGACGAACGGCCCTCGTCGCACCGGCCGTCCTCGCGCTCGTCCTCGCCGCCTGCAGCGGCGCGGCGTCGTCCGCGCCGAGTGCGGCCCCGGCCTCGTCCGCGGCTCCGGTGGCCTCCTCTGGATCGTCGTCCGGAGCGACGGTCATGTCCCAGGACCTCGGCAGCGCCGGAACCGGTCTCGTGGCCGGCTCGAACGGGATGACCCTCTACACCTTCACCAAGGACACCGCGAACAGCGGCACCAGCGCATGCACGGGCAACTGCCTCGTGACCTGGCCGGCGCTCACGGTTGACTCGGGCGCCAAGCCGAGCGCCGGCGATGGCGTCTCGGGCACGCTCGGGACGATCACCCGCGACGACGGCGCCATCCAGGTGACGTACAACGGGCTGCCGCTCTACTTCTTCAAGAACGACGCCAAGCCCGGTGACACGAACGGCGTCTACACGAACTGGGAGCTGGCGAAGCCCTAGATTCCCTCGCGCATCGCCGCCCCGAACGGGCCCGGGTCCGATCAGATCTCCGGGCCCGTTCGGGATTTTCCGGGCCGCGAGCAGGCGGGACTGTCGCCCTCGGCCGGCGGTACGAATGCCCCGCCGTCCGCTCTCCCACTCGGACCACGCGAGTCGTATCGTCGGCGGACCGTCGCCGAGGGGATCGTGGACGTCGTCGTCGAACACACGGGTCAGGCCGCCAAGCGCGGGATCATTCCGCGCCTGCCCACCGGTTTGCGGCTCCTCGCGGACCTCGAGGCCTGGCTCCGGTCCGAGTATGCCGACGCGGTCCGCTCGACTCGGCCGACCGAGCCCGGCGCGGGCGTCTCCGGGATCGCCGTTCGACTGCACCCTGGGGCGCCCGAGCTGACGCTGACCGCGGACGATCTGGGGCGTGTGGCCGCTCGAGCGGTCGTGTCGTACCTCGGCGCCGGCTACGAGACATTCGTCAGGCGCCTCCTCGAACGTGCCGGCGAGGATCTCGAGATCGCCTGGGACACGGACCAGGTCGCGCTGGCCGACGGTGGCGTCGCGGTCGGCCGCGGTTCGGCCGTGGCCGAGGCATCCTCCGGGTTGTCCTCGGACCGCCGGGCCCGGGCCGAGCGCGACCAGCTCACATGGCTCGGGCTCGCCCTGGCCGGAGCCCGATCGAGCGTCCGGCGCGGCGCCGGCGGGATCCACCTCGGGATCGAACCGGGGATCCGGTTCGATTCCGATGCCGCGATCGTGACTCCCCTCGGACCACGTGACGAAGCCTGGCTCGAGCGGGCGGCCGACGATCCGCGCGTCGCGATCGAGATCTGCCCCTGGTGGCTCGACGCGACCGACGCGCGCTATCTCCTCAACCGGGCGCTGTGCCTGATGTGGACCGAGGTCCGCTGGCGACCGCCCGTGGACGACGCCGATCGCGCGGCCGTTGACGAGGCCCTCAACCTCCTCAAGCGGGCCTACCCGCTCGATCCCGCCCTGCCGTTCCCGTGGCACGAATGGCAGGAGCTGATCGACCTGCGCGGGTCGCAGACGGTGGTGACCCGCCCCGACGCGATGGGCCGCCAGGTCGCCGAGCGTGCCGGCGCGGATGTCGCACCGTTCGCCCCGATCGGCTACCGCCGGCGCGACGTGACGATCGTCCACCAGGGCTGGCGGCTCGTGGTTCCCGGCACGTACGCCGATCGGCGGATGGACGAGGAGTGGACCGGCTGGGAGGGGGGCCGCCGGATCACCATCGCCGCGACCGAAACCGGCGACGAGCGCGGACCGATGCGACCGCAGGCGTTCCTGGCCCAGGTCGCCGGCGATTTCGGCGACGAGGCCATCCGGCACGAGGACGGGGACCTCGTCGGGGTCGCCCGCCTGACCGCGGGCAGCGAGGATGGGATCTCCGTTGGCCTGCTCGAGGGCTTCTCCGCGGTGCTCGGATCCGGTGCGGCGATCCGGATCGAGTTCCACGATGCCGCCGATTGGAGCTGGGCGATCGAGCAGTGGCGTGCGCTCAGCCCCATGACCCGGGCTTCCGACGTCCGTTCACAGGTGCGCCTGTAACGCGTTTCCCGAGCGCGAGCATGCGCCCGCGAGTCGCCCGCAAGTCCAACGTGCGACGATTGGCGAATCAAGGGCTGACAGGGTGTCGGCCACCGGTCGCACCCGCCGCACCGTCGAGCCGTGGCTCGAGACGTGGAACGCCGACGTGACCGCTGACGAGACGAGACGGGACGAGAGCGCGACGTCGCCGGAGATGGTGCCGGCGGGTCCTGCCGCGAGCGGCGTCGAGGATCCCGCGCGCCGAAGGCTCCGAATTCCGCGGCCGTCGTTCTCGCCTGCCCCGGGCGTTCGTTCGGCCGCGACGAGTGCCCGATCGGCATTCCTGCGGGGGGCAGCTCTCGTCATCGGCGGCGTGCTCGTCGGCTACGCGATGTCGGCGTTCGCCGCGGGCGTGATCGGCGGCGGTTCACTGACCGGTCGCCCGGCGGAGCCGGTCGAGACCCGCGCCTACCTCGACGCGCTCGTCGACCGCGACGTCACGCGGCTCGCCCAGCTCCAGCCACCGGCCGACCTCGGGACCCAGGCCGGCCAGCTCCAGCAGGCCGACGGCGCGTCGCCGTGGCGGACGAAGGCCCTGACCTACCTCGGCGGGGCGACGCTCGGACCGGTCGGCGTCTACCTCTATGTCCTCGACGTCATGAGTCCCGACGGGACGAGCGAGCAGACCGTCCCGTTCACCTTCACCGTCGTCGAGAAAAAGATCGTGCGGGTCCAGTGATCGGGTCGGACGACAGCGTCTGGCGGCGCCCGGACCCGACGGGCGAGGCGGCCGACGCTACCCGGGAACCGGCAGCCGCCGACCAGGCGATGCCCGAGCCGACCGAGGTCGTTCAGGCGCTGGCCTACGTGCCGGCCGTCGCGCCCCCCACCCGGGGTGCCGTCGAGGGGCCGTCCATCCGGCGGTCGGTCGCGGTCGTCCTGCTGTTCCTCGTCGGGGTCCTCGGAGGGGTCGCTGGCTACGTCGGGCTCAATCCCGTCGCGTCGCCGACGCCCTACCCGGCGCTCGCCGGCGCGCCGGAGCCCGAGGCGGCCCATGCCCTCGCCCACGCGCTCAAGGCGAACGATGCCGACGCCGTCGCGAACGGCGTCCTCCCGCCGATCGCCTCGAACCTGTCCGACGCCCTCCAGCCGATCGTCAAGGTCAGCGACGTGACGTATCTGGGGACGGTGGAGCAGGATGGGCGCGACCTCGCGGGGTACATCGTGTCGGGCAAGGACGAGCAGAACCAGAAGCAGATCGTCGGCTTCGTCGTCGACGTGGTCGACGACAACATCGTCGGAATCAACCAGTGAAGGGGAGCGGCCACCGATGACCGACATCCGACGGGGCGTCTCGAATACGGCGTTCTTCCTCGAGCACAACCGGCGCCGGATGGTCGTGCTGTTCGGTCTCGTCGCCGCGGCGATCGTGCTGTTCGGGGCGGCCGAGCTCGTCGACGCCGGGATCGGCTTCATCGGCTTCATCCCCGCGCTCATCATCCAGCTCGGGTTCGCGGTCCTCTTCCTGATCGTCCAGTTCGGCGCCCTCTTCTGGTTCATCTCGCGACCGCGCAAGTACACGGTGACGCCGGACGATCCCCAGATCGGCCTCGGCTTCGAGAACTACCGTGGCCAGCCGGACCTGCTCGAGCATGCCCGGAGCACCGTCGGGATCCTGCGCGGCGTTCGCGAGTTCGAGCTCCGCGGCGGCGAGATGCCCAAGGGGATGCTGCTCTCGGGCGCGCCGGGCACCGGCAAGACGTTCCTCGCCGCCTGCATCGCGGCAGAGGCCGGGCTCCCGTTCATCTACATCGACGCCAGCTCCCTCCGCGGGATGTTCTGGGGCATGGACTCGATGATGGTGATCAAGCTGTTCCGCGACGCGCGCGGGCTGGCCCGCAAGTACGCGCGTCCGTCCGAGCGGGGCGCCTGCATCGTCTTCATGGACGAGCTCGACTCGATCGGCATGGCCCGGGCCGGGATGGGCGGCGGCATGGGCATGGGCATGGGCGGGATGCTCGGCGGCGGCAGCTTCGGCCTCAACACGCTGCTCAACCAGATGGACTCGCTCGACCAGCACGTCGAGGACCGCTGGTCGCGCAAGATGCTGCGGTGGCTCGGCGTCGTCCGGGGACCGGTGCCGCTCAAGCCGCTGATCTTCGTGATCGGCGCGACGAACCGACCCGAGGTCCTCGACCAGGCGCTCACCCGACCCGGCCGGCTCGACCGGATGATCCACGTCTACCCGCCTGACGCCGAGGGCCGCCGCGACATCATCGAGCACTACCTCTCGCAGAAGTCGCATGCCTCGGACATCCAGGTCGAGCTGATGGTCTCGGACTCCATCGACTGGACCCCCATCATGATCAAGACGATCATCAACGAGGCCCTCATCGTCGCCCACGAGGACGGGCGCGAGTACCTCACCTACAAGGACTGGCTGGCCGCGGCCGATGCCCGACAGCTCGGGCTCAAGCAGCCGATCCGCCGGATGCTCGACGACGACAAGCGGGCGATCGCCTACCACGAGGCGGGTCACGCGGTCGCGGCCTACTACCTCCAGCCCGAGAACCGGGTGATGAAGGCGACGATCATCCGCCGCGGCGGTGCCCTCGGCGTCGTCTCACGCGGCGAGCGCGAGGAGCGCTACACCCGCCACGCCCGCCAGATCGAGACCGACATCATGGTCTCGCTCGGGTCGCGCGCGGTCGAGGAGGAGATCCTCGAGACGAAGATGGCCGGGGCATCCTCGGACCTCGTGACGGCGACCCAGCTCGCGCTCCAGTACTGCGCCGTCCTCGGGATGGGGTCGTCGTTGCTCGTCGTCCCGCCGACCGGGCCGCTCTCGTACCCGATGCCGGTCGCGCGGATGGCCGACCAGCTCCTCGAGCTTCTGATGGCCGAGACGAAGCGGCTCATGCGCGAGAAGACCTACGCGGTCCACGCCGTGGCCGCGGCGCTCCAGGAGAAGGGCGAGCTGATCGGCGAGGAGCTCGAGGCGGTGTTCAAGTCGGCCGACGTGACCCATGCCGCCGAGAGCGCGCCGTTCAAGCGGCAGCTCGTCGTCCTGCCCCGCATGTTCGTCGACCGCGAGAACGCCGCCGGCGGGACGTGGCCGGCCGAGCAGGAGGCGGTGGCGGCGGCGTTCCGGCCCCTCGAGCCGGGACCGCGCGCCTAGGCCGCTTCCGGAAGGGGCCCGGCGCGGGGCAGCGCGAGGCTGCGCCGTGTGGGTCCGCGGGCTGCCGCGGTGGCGGTCGGCCGCGCCGGTGTGGGCATACCCCACGACTGGGACCCATTCGGCGGGTTGAAGCGCCTGCGACCAG
>DASXWX010000247.1:0-4891 GCA_036503395.1 Candidatus Limnocylindrales bacterium | reverse complement strand
CGGCTTGCCGAGCTTGAGCAGGCCCAGTCCGAACGTGTCGCGGGCCTCGGTCAGGAAGCTCATTCGTGACGGATCGATGGTCCAGAGGTCCTTGAGGCTCTTCGGCTCCGCGATCCCCGCGCTCTTGAGCGTGTTCGTGTTGAAGCCGATCCCTGTCATGCCCGACTGCCACGGGTAGTGGTAGTCGTTGCCGGGATCCCAGGGCTGGTTGCGGAGCGAATCGACGAGGTTCGTCTGGGCGTTGGGGACGTTGGACTGGTCGATCTTCTCGGCCCAGCCCTTGCTGATGACCTTCGCCGCGAGCCAGTCCGTGATCACGATCAGGTCCCAGCCTGTCGGCGCTCCGCCCTGGAGCTGGGGCTGGATCTTGGCGTAGAAGGTCTTGTTGTCCTCGATCGCCTCGACGTAGTCGACGTCGATCTTGTATTCCTTCTTGAACTGCTCGATGGTGGGCGAGCTGCCAGGCTTGTAGACCCCGCTGTTGTAGGACTTGCCGGACAGGTCGATGTAGGCCGGCCAGTTCGCGAACTCGAGCGGACCGGTCGGGCTGGGCTTGGGGGTAGGGGATGCCGGCGACTCGGCGGCGCTCGGGCTCGGGCTTTCCGGTGGCGGCGTCGGGACGGCGATCGACTGCGGTCCGCCGCTCGATCCCGGGTTGACGTCGGTGGTGCAGGCTGCGAGGAACGCGCCGAACCCGGCCAATGCGCTCGCCTGAAGGACTCGTCGCCGGCTGAGGCGCTGTGCCTCCATGCTGAAGTCGGTCATCGATCTCCTCCTCGTACCCGGTCCCGGTCAGCCCGTGGCCGCGTCCTCGGACGCTGCCGCGTCCGCGCCGTCGCTGATGACGAACGTATGGTCGGGTAGCCAGCCGAGGACGACGTCCTCGCCCGGCGCCCACAGCTCCGAGCGGCTCGCCCGCTCGACGTTCTGCTCGTAGACCGTCAGCCGGGTCCCGCCGGCCGCGTCGACGATGTACTGGGTGCTTACCCCCATGTAGCTCGCGTCGCGAATGACGCCCGTGAGCCGGTTGAGCCCGGCCGCGATCTCCTCGGACGGCTCGTGGAGCCGGATCTTCTCGGGCCGTACGCCGAGCTCGACCTGCGGATGGCCGTTCGTCAGCGCCCGGGGCAGGCGGAGCGCGGCGCCCGACTCCGTCCGGCCCACCGCGTACTGGCCGTCGCCGCCCTCGAGCGTGGCCGGGATGAGATTGCTCACCCCGAGGAACCCGGCCACGAACCGCGTCGCAGGCCGCTCGTAGAGCAGCTCCGGATCGCCGAGCTGCTCGTACCGGCCGCGGCTCATGACCGCGATCCGGTCCGACATCGTCATCGCCTCTTCCTGGTCGTGGGTCACGTAGATGAACGTGATCCCGACCTCCTGCTGGATCCGCTTGAGCTCGACCTGCATCTGCTTGCGGAGCTTGAGGTCGAGGGCGCCGAGCGGCTCGTCGAGGAGGAGCACCGCCGGCCGGTTGATGAGGGCCCGGGCGAGCGCGACCCGCTGCTGCTGGCCGCCGGACAGCTGCGCCGGCTTGCGGCGCTCGTAGCCGGGCAGCTCGACGAGCTCGAGCATCTCGGCGACGCGCGACTTGACGTCGGCACTTCGGACGCCCTTGCGCCGCAGGCCGAAGGCGACGTTCTCGAAGATCGTCAGGTGGGGAAAGAGGGCATAGCTCTGGAAGACGGTGTTGACGTTGCGCCTGTACGGCGGCAGCCAGGTCACGTCGCGGCCCTGGAGCTCTATCAATCCCGACGTCGGCTGCTCGAAGCCGCCGATCATCCGCAGCGTCGTGGTCTTGCCGCAGCCGGAGGGACCGAGGAGCGAGAAGAACTCACCTTCCTCGACCTCGAGGTTGACCGCGTCGACGGCGACGACGTCGCCGAAGCGCTTCGTCACCTCGACGAGACGGACGGCAGGCACGCTTCCTCGGTCTCCTCGAGCTGGAGGCTCACCCGTGACCCGACGGCCAGGCCACGCGGCACGTCCGGCAGACGACCGGCGCGATGGTGGCGGGATCGTAGGACCCGCCGAAAGCCGGTGTCAAGGTGGCTGTCGGGCAACGTTCTTCGTGTCGAAACCGCGGCCGGGGTGCGAAATTCGCGCAAGGAACGGGCGGAAGGGCCGAGGCGACGCGGGGGGTACGATGATCGTTGCCCGATCACGCACCTCCTCGCGCGGCGGCCGGTCCGTCGCCGGCACGATCAAAGGAAGAACGGTCCGCGATGCTCACCGCCCTCACCGACACCGCCGTGCTCGAGGCGCTCCGCGCCGTCCGCGAGCCCGAGCTCGGTGGCGACCTCGTCAGCCGCAACATGATCCGCGACCTCGCGATCGACGGTTCGCGGGTCGCCTTCACGATCGAGCTGACGACGCCGGCCTGCCCGCTCAAGGACGAGATGGAGGCCGACGTTCGCCGCGTCCTGGAACCGCTCGGCGCGACGGACGTCCAGGTCGGCTGGGCCGCGACCGTCCGGCGGGCAGCGCCGCCGCGGCCGGAGCAGCTCCTGCCGGGCGTGAAGAACGTGATCGCGGTTGCCTCGGGCAAGGGCGGCGTCGGCAAGAGCACGGTGAGCGTCAACCTGGCCGTGGCGCTCGCCCAGGACGGCGCCTCGGTCGGGCTGCTCGACGCCGACATCACGGGGCCGAACGTCCCCCAGATGCTCGGAGTGGACGGCCAGCCGAAGGCGTCAGACGCCAACAAGATCACGCCGCTCGAGCGGCACGGCGTCAAGGTGATCTCGATCCAGTTCTTCGTGCCGGAGGGCCAGCCGATCGTCTGGCGCGGCCCGCTCGTCGGCGGTGCGATCCAGCAGTTCCTCCGCGACGTCGAATGGGGTGAGCTGGACTACCTGGTGATCGACCTGCCACCCGGAACGTCGGACGCGCAGCTGACGCTGGCGCAGTCCGTGCCGGTCTCAGGGGCGGTCCTGGTGACGACGCCCCAGGAGGTCGCCCTCTCGGACGTCCGCAAGGCGACCGCGATGCTCAACCGCATGAGCGTGCCGATCGTCGGCGTCGTCGAGAACATGAGCGCGTTCGTCTGCCCGCACTGCGGCGAGGCGACCGAGATCTTCGGCCGCGGAGGTGGTGAGCGCTTCGCGCAGGAGCAGGGCATCGAGTATCTCGGCGGCATCCCGCTCGATGTCACCGTTCGTCAGGGCGGCGACGTCGGCGTGCCCGCGGTCGCCCAGCGCGAGCCGGGACCGGCCGCGCTCGCCCTTCGAGCGCTGGCTCGGACGGTTGCCGCCCGGATGAGCGTTCGGGCCGAGGCGTCGAGCCGGCAGCCCGTCCTGTCCGTTCGCTAGCGGCCGCGCTTCGCCTCACGGACCTCGCGAGCCCGAGCGTTGTCCCGGGCGAGGCGCGCGGCCTCGGCCTGGCGCTCGTGGCTGATCGCGCGGACCAGCTCGTAGTTCTGGAGCGACTGGCCCTCGGTGTCCTGGTCGTCGGCCGAGCTGCTCGCGGCCGCACGGGCGTCGTCGGGCTTTTCGGCTCCCTTGGCCTTCGTCACGTCGACCTCCCTGGTCGGTGGTGGGCGTCGTCGCCCGGTCGCGGCGGGCGCGGTGGCCCGCCCGGCGCGATCATGCCGGAGCGGCGTCGCGCGGCCAAGGCGAGATCGGACACGAATCCTGTCGCCGACCGGACAGCGCCCGCGACGAGCGACCGACAGTCGGCGCTTGCTCGGGCGGGGTAGGGTGAGCGGAGCGCGCGATCGGGCGCGCGATGACTCCGGAGGTCAAGTTTCGATGACGAACGACGCGAAGCCGAGCGGCTTCCAGATCCGCACGCCGACCGGCCGCGGCGAGGCCATCGGCGAGGACGACACGGAGGGCCAGAGCCTCCAGCTGCGACGGCGACCCGGCGAGGGCGCGGTCGAGGACGATACCGAAGGCCAGATGCTTCCGGACCTCGGCGCGGGACGCGTGATCGCTCACGCCCGCGAGTCGCAGATCCGCCAGAACCTGAGCCGGCACGACCTCGAGGATGCCGCCCGGCGGCCGCATCGCAAGGAGAAGTAGCCTCCCGGGCGCCGGTCAGCGCGCGACGGCTCGAGCCGACGATCGCGACCGGCGCCTCCGATTCCCGGCCGGGAGTCCAACCGGGTCGGGTCGCGAAGCCAGCGCCGCGAGGGCGGCCTTCACCTCGAAGGGCGACAGCGCCGGCGCGTCCTCGACCAGCAGCGCGATCAGACCGGCCATGTGTGGCGCCGCGAAACTGTTGCCGGTCCCGATCATCTCCCCGCCGTCGCGCCAGGCGACGCGGACGTCGACGCCCCAGGCCCCGAACTCGACGGGCGGATTCGGGTTGTAGAAGAAGGTCCAGGGGTCCGGAATGTCGTGCGAGGCGACCGAGATCACGGACGAGAAGACCGCCGGATAGCTCGGGACGCCCGGCATGTTGCTCGCCGAGCAGACGAGCATGCAACCGCCGAAATAGGCCCGGTCGACGAGGTCGTGGAAGGTCGGGTAGAGGTCCTCGCTCTTTGACGACAGGCTGAGGTTCGCCACCCGAAAGCCCTGGTCGATCACCCAGTCGAGGGCGTAGGCGAACGCGACGCCGCTCGCCTTGTTGTTCGCGCCGAGCACCCGGACCGACGTCAGCTCGGCATCGGGCGCGAGAGCGTGGATGATCCCCGCGCAGGCCGTGCCGTGGCCGACGACGTCGATCGGCTCGGGCTCCTCGACGACCCGGCCCTCGTCGCCGTCGAGCTCGACGCGCACGCTCCGGGCGAGCCGGCCCCCGACGGCGGGATGGGTCGCCTCGACCCCCGAATCGATGATCGCGACCCGGACCCCGCGACCGGTGCCCCGTCCGAGCCAGCGTCCCCAGCCGATGCGAAACGGCGAGCGGTGGGTCAGCCCGGATCGGGCGTCGCCGAGGAACGGCTCGCTCC
>DASXWX010000246.1:0-13944 GCA_036503395.1 Candidatus Limnocylindrales bacterium | reverse complement strand
ATCGCCTTGGCCCCGCTCCGGGAGGCGTCGTTGTAGGCGTCCATCAGCGCGTTTTCCGTCGCGGCGGTCACATCGCCGTGGATGCCGATCGCCGAGACCCCCGGACGGAGCGTCCGAAGGTCGGCGGTCATCGAGCCGGTCGTCATGCGGTCCCTCCTGCAGCTGCGGTTTCCGTCGCCGGATCGGCGACGACGGTGATGTGCTCGGCGAGGCGGGTGATCTCGAAGATCTCCCGGTAGTGCTGGCTGAGCCCGGTCGCCCGGAGCGAGCGCCCGTGCTGCATCGCGTCGGCCAGGAGCTCGACGACCAGCGCGATGCCGGTGCTGTTCATGAAGCCCACGTCGGCGAAGTCGAGCAGCACGCTCCTCGGACCGCCGCTCGTCGCGGCCGCGTAGGCGTCGGGCAGGCCCGGATCGGCGTCTGCCGTGATGTCGCCGTGGAGGGCGATCCGCGGCTCGGGCGCCGTGGCGACGACGTCGGCGCTAAACGGCCTCGACATGTTCGCCTCCCCCGAGGTGGACGGTCAGCGTGACGGTCTGCACCGGCCCGGCGGTCGCGACGTCCATTGCGTCGACCATGTGGCGGATGAGGAAGAGGCCCCAGCCGCGCGGCTTCTGCGAGCCGGCGAGCTTCGCGTCGAGGTCAGGCTCTTCGGTCCCCTCGAGCGGACCGCTGAGACCCCGGTCGGTGATCCGGACGACGAGGTCGCCGGCCACGACCGCGACCTCGATCTCGACGGGGACCGCGGGGTCACTCCGGCTGCCGTACTCGATCGCGTTCATCGCGGCCTCGCTGACGGCGGTCTTGAGGCGTTCGAGGCGGGTCGGGTCGATGCCGAGCGGGGAAACGGCGTCGGCGACCCGATCCATGGCGATCCGCTCGTTGCCATCGGCGCCGGGCAGCGTCAACCGCAGGAGGACCTCGTCGGCCCGCAGGGGCGGCGGTGCGATGACCGCGGGCGAGCCTTCGGCCGGTCCATCCGCGCGCGCCGCGATCGCCGCCTCGAGTGCGCCGGTCCGGTCGAGTGCGACGAGCGTGATGTCGTCCTCCTGGTCCCAGTCGCGGCCCACGAACGCGTGGAGCGATTCGAGGACATGGTCGACCAGCTCGGACCCGGTCGCCTCGGAGGCCATCAGGGCGCGGACCCGCGGCAGCCCGAACATCTCGCCGTCGGGCGCGTGCGCCTCGTCGATGCCGTCGCTGTAGAGGAGAACGGTCTGGCCCGGCCCGAGCGTCGCCTCCTTTTCGTCGTAGGTTCGGCCAGGGAGCAGGCCGAGCGGCATCCCGGTCGCCCGGAGCTCGGCCACGCCATCGGGACCGCGAACGACCGGGAGGTTGTGGCCCGCGTTCGCGTAGGTGACCCGGCCGGTTGCGGGCTCGATCACGAGGTAGAGGCAGGTGACGAACATCCGGGCCGGCATCTCCGGCAGGAGGATCTCGTTCGCTCGCGCGAGGACGGCACCGGGCGAGGCGAGATGAGGCGCCTCGCTCCGGAGGACCGACTGCGTCCGGGCCATGAGGAGCGCGGCCGGGACGCCCTTGCCCGTCACGTCGCCGACGACGACCCCGATTCGGTCGCCCGGCAGGGCGATGAAGTCGTAGAAGTCGCCGCCGACGGCACGGGCCGGCGCGTAGTGCGCCGCGACCTGCCAGCCGGGCAGCTCCGGCAGCTCGTGGGGCAGGAACTGTTGCTGGATCATCGTCGCCACCCGCATCTCCTGCTCGAGCCGCTCGCGGGCCTGGATCTCGGCCGCCTGCTCTCGGACGAGCTGGGCGACGCGGATCGCCGGCGCGGCCTGCGCGGCGAGCGTCGAGAGGAGCTTGCGGTCGTCCGACGAGTAGTCCTGGTCGGACAGGCGCGGGCCGAGGTAGAGGGCCCCGATCAGCTCGCCCTGGGCGACGAGCGGGACGACGATCCGGATGCCCGCGTCGCGGAGCTCGCGCACCGCGGGCGAGTCGAGCTCGAGCCGGTCGAGCTCCACCACCCCGGTCGCTGCCTGGAGGAACCCGAAAAGCGGGTCGGACGGCGGGATCTCGATCGCCGGCGCCGCGCTGGTCGCCGCCGTCGTGCCGGCGTCTCCCGGTGCGAGCGCCGTTACGCCCGTGGGCTCGGTTCCGGTCGAGCGGCGACCGCGGAACGGGACGCGCTGGCGGAGCGTGCCGATCAATGTCATGGCCTCGTTCTATCCCTCTCCCGTCCGGAATTCGTTACGAAGCGTGAGCGGCCCCGTGTGGGGGCTCACGGAGCCAGAGGCCCAGCCGTGCCGGCTCGAGCGCGTGGTCGACGGCCCGCTCGACCTCGTCGACGAGCTGGTCGATGTCGACGTCGTCGCGGATTCGCTCGCCGAAGGCCTCCGCCGTTCGATGGGCGTCGTATCGGGCACGGTTGAATCGCCGATCGACGACAGTCTGGATCCGTCGTCGCAGTGGCTGGAAGAGGGACGCTGCGATGAGCGTCGACGCGGCGACGGCGATCGGCCCATTCTGGTCCGCGACGGGCGCCACGAGGGCGTGGACGGCCAACACACCGGCCGCGTACACGCCGACGAGGACGGCGCTCAGGATCACGTACGAGACGGTTCGGCTGACGATCCGGTCGATGTCCCAGAGGCGGTAGCGGAGGATCGCCAGGCCGGCCGACACGGGGATCGCGACGACGCCCACGACGATCATGTCTTCCACGGCCTTGGAGGCGGCGGCGCCGAGGATGCCGACCTGGCCGAGCGGGACGAGGACGAACGCGAGCCCGAGGACGATCGCCGACCAGGCCAGCCACTTGATCTGCTGACGCGTCTCGCCGCCTGACTCCCGAAAGCGCAGGACGAGGGGCGCGATGGACGCGCCGACGGCGAACACGAACGGGTAGAACACGACCGACCGCTCGTTCACGCTCATCGCGCCGAGTGGCAGCGCGAACGGGTTGTCGACGTAGCGCGAGTTGTCGAGAGGCCCGGGCAGGAACGCCGCCCCGAGGGCGCCGATCAGGACGACGCCTACGTCGATCCAGGCGACGGCCCGCCAGCGTCGGGATCGGAGCGTGCCGGTCGGAAACAGGAGCGGCAGGAAGGCGGCCAGGCAGCCCATCGCGGGGAGCCAGACCCAGCCAGCGAGCCAGGCGGCCACCTCGGGGGCGGGCAAGCTGCCCGGGACCGCGAGGATTCCCTGGACGGCGTACTGCTCGGCGGCGGACTGGATGCCCGCCAGCAATCCGGTGGCCAGGAGGAGCGGACCGATGGGATTCGCCGGAACGCGCGTGGCGACCACCGCTCCGACCGTCGCGCTGACGGGCGCCAGGAAGATGAGGAACCCGCGGATGCCCCAGGAGTCGCCGGGGATGGTCACGGACCATGTCGCCTCGAGGAGCGCGACCGCGACGAGCGTGAGCACGACCGCGGCGAGCCAGGCCGCGGCGACGACGGCGTCCCGGATCCTCATTTCGTTCTTGTCCAGAGCGCGACCACGGCCGGCGCGAGCGCGGTTCGGACCGCTCCCTCGACGTCCGCGCCGAGCTGCCCGAGGTCGGTCTCGTTCCGCAGCCGTTCGACGAGCCCGGAGACCGTCCGCTCGGCGTCGTAGCGGCTCCGGTCGAAGCGCCGGTCGACGATCGTCGAGATCCGGCGACGCAACGGGGCGAAGAGCGCGAAGACGACGAGGGTCGACGCAGCGACGGCAACCGGCCCGCCGTTTCCGGTGACCGGCGCGAGAACGCCCTCGAGTGCGAAAAATGCGACGAGGTAGGCCGCCGCGAGCAGGGCCGTGACGATCGCGTAGCTGATCGTGCGGCTGATGATCCGGTCGATCTCGTAGAGGCGGTAGCGGAGGACGGCGACGGCCGCAGCGATCGGGAGCAGCACGACGGAGGCGACCGGCAGGCTCCACAGCTCGCTTGCCAACGGCGCCTCGGGCGCGACCACGTCGACGACGATCACGGCGATGAACATCGTGATGGTGAGCGCGGCGGCGGAGACGAACCACTTGAGCTGCTGGCGCTCGATACCCCGTGATCGTCGCATCCTCCGGGCGAGCAGCACGAGCGCGCCGATCGCGCCGACGAGGAAGGCGAGCGGGCTGAGCGTGTCGAGGAGCGACACGACGGGTGCGAGGGCCGGCACGGCGAAGGGATTGTCGAGCCCCTTCACCGGCGGATCGATCGGGCTGCCGCTTCGCAGGAGCCCCGCGAGGATGCCGGCGCCGGCTCCCGCGAGCGCGATGGTCGGCAGCGCCCGCCAGCGTCGGCTCGGCAGCGCCCCGTCCGGGAACAGCATGAGCAGCAGGAAGAGGCTGACGTAGCCGACGGCGCCGATCTGCTGGCCGACGGTCACGACGGCGGCAACGAGGGTGGTCGTTGCGGTGTGCCGGGCAAGGTCGTCCGACGCGAAGCCCGCGCTCCAGCCGAGCGTCATGAGCACGAACAGCCAGCCGATCGGGTTTCCCGGCCGACGGAGCGCGAGCATGCCGCCGAGAATCGGCGTGACCCAGATGAACAGGGCGGCCGGCGCGACGACGATCGGCGGCAGGTCCTGGCCGCCCCCGGCGACGGTCGGCATCAGGTTCGACAGCCCCGAGAAGGTCGCGAACGCGAGTGACAGTCCGACGAGGACGACGAGGAGCCCCGCCCGGGCCGTCCTCATGTCGCGCTTCTCCGGAGCCAGACCGCCGCGGTCGCCGGCTGGACCGTTCGATGGAGGGCCTGATCGAGCGCCTCCGCGACCGGCTCGACGTCGACGAGGTCGCGGACATGGGCGGCGAAGGCGTCGATCTCGTGCTCGGCGTCGTAGCGGGTCCGGTTGAACCGTCGATCGGTCGCTCGCTGGACGCGGCGCCGGAGCGGCTGGAAGAGCGACGCGACGATCAGCGTCGACGCCGCGATCCCCGCTGCATTCGAGTGGATCATCGGGTCGGCCAGCGTCTGGGCGGTCAGCACGACCACCGCGAACGTGGCTGCGAGGACGGCCGTCAGGAGGGTGTAGGCGACCGCCCGCGAGACGATCCGGTCGATGTCGTAGAGGCGGTATCGCAGGATCGCCACCCCGATCGCGATCGGCAGCAGCACGAGCGAGAAAAGCCCGACGAACCACGCCGCGTCCGAGACCGCCGGCACGTTCGTCAGGGCGAGGGCGAAGGAACCGGCGCCGATCGCCGCGGTGAAGAGGAACCACTTGATCTGCTGTCGCTCGACGCCCCGAGACCGACGGAACCGCAGCAGGAGGCTCGCGATCGCGACGAGGAAGATCACCGGCGCCACGACGTTGCTGGCGTCGGTCGCGAGCTGGAACGCATCGCGCAGTGGCTCGGACGCGGCCAGCGGGTTCGGGAGGACGGTCTGTTCCGCGCTCACGGTCGCGGTCGTGGCCGGCCCGAGCGCACCGGCGACCACCCCGAGGACCCCGATCCAGGCGACGGCGCGCCAGCGTGGCGAGAGGAGCCGGCCGGTGGGAAAGAGCAGAGGCAGGAAGACGACGAGCAGGCCGATCGACGGCACGAACCACACGTTCGAGATCCAGGCAGCCGGCGAGACGAGGGGCCAATCGAGGTGGCCCGTCGTCGCCGCGAGCGAGACGTATTCGCCCGCCGCGAACGCGACGCCGGCGAGGCAGCCGGACACGAGCAGGAGCCAGCCGACGGCGTTTTCCGGGCGACGCAAGGCCAGGACGAGGCCGACCAGCCCGAGGCTCGCGGGGATGAGCAGGAAGAGGGCGAAATAGACGATCTCGGCGACGCCCCTGGTGGCGATCGACATGGCGAGGCTGACGAGCAGGACGCCGAGGCTCGCGACGACGACGGCGCCGAGACCCCCCGCCGCCAGGCGCGGCAGCCGCCCGGTCGGCGGGCCGCCCGGCACGCGGCCTCGCACGATTGCCGTCACGCCGAACGCACCGTGTCCCGGAGCCACACGCCGGCCGACGCCGGATGCATCGTCCGTTCGAGGGTGCCGGCGAGCTCACGGCTCACCCGTTCGACGTCGACCTCGTCCCGCACCCGGGTCGCGAAGGCCTCGATCGTCTGCTCGGCGTCGTACCGTGAACGGTCGAACCGACGGTCGACGATCGCCCGCATCCGCGATCGGACAGGTGCGAACATCGCGAACACGACGAGCGTCGAGGTCGCCACCGCAAGTGGACCCGTCCGTTCGGTGACCGGGGCGAGAGCCGCCTGGATGGCGAGGAAGGCCGCAACGTACGCCGCGGCGAGCAGCACGGTCACGAAGCCGTAGGTCAGCGTCCGGCTGATGATCCGGTCGATCTCGTAGAGCCGGTAGCGCAGGATCGCGATCGCGGCCGCGATCGGGATCAGGAAACCGCCGCTGGTGAGGATCGCGTTCGCCGCACGTGCCCAGGGCGGAGCGTCGGCGAGCGAGGTGAAGGCGATCATGATCGGGACGTTCAGGATGTTCATCACCGCGGTGACGGCCACGGCCGACGCCAGCCACTTCAGCTGTTCTCGCTCGACCCCGCTTGCGCGCCGAAGCCGGACGACGAGCGAGACGGCGGCGACGGCGATCAGCCCGACCGATAGGAGCTCCAGGAGCCCGTAGGCGAGGGTGGCGGCGACTGCGCCTGCGGGGTCCGGCAGGGCGAACGGATTCGACACGTCAAGGCCCTCGAGCTGGAGCGCTTCGATCGGGCCCGAGGCGATCGCGGACAGCGTTGCGTGGACGATGCCCCAGGCGACGGCGAACCGCGCCAGGCGGCTCCACCTCGCGGACGCGGCTCGGCCGTCCGGAAACAGCAGGATCAGCAGCACGTACGCCGACAGGCTCAACGGCCCGGGCCACGTCGCGAACCAGGCCGCGATCGGGACGGCCGGCAGCGGTGCGACCCGGAGGCCGAACGCGACCCATGCCGTGGCGGCGTTGCTCAGGTCCCAGCCGAGGTTCGAGAGCACGAACAGCCAGCCGATCACCGTTCCCGGGCGTCGCACGACGATGACGAGCCCGACGACCGCGAACGCCATCGACGTGACGGCTCCGAACGTGTCGACCGGCAGCGAGGACTCCGAGAAGGGCGCGACCGCGCGGCCTGCCTCGGCGAGCACGACGACCGCGGTCACCAGCACGGCCTGCGCGGCCACGAGGGCGAGCGCGGCCCACCGCTCGCGTCGTCGGATCCCGATCACGTGGCGGGCCCGCGCAGCCAGACCGCGGCCGTCGCCGGCTGGATGGTCCGATCGAGGGTCGTCGCGAGGGCGGAGGCGACGGGCTCGACCTCGACCTCGTCCCGCACTCGGCTCGCGAACACCTCGAGCTCACGCTCCGCGTCGTAGCGGCGCCGGTTGAAGCGGCGATCGACGGCGCTCTGGACGTTCCGGCGGACGGGCTGAAAGAGCGTGGCGACGACGAGCGTGGACGCGGCCACGGCGACGTTGTTCGACTGGGTGATGGGTGCGAACGCGGCCTGGGCGACGATGACGATCGCGAGGAACGTGGCGCCGAGCAGCCCCGTGAGGAGGGCGTAGGCGACCGTCCGACTGATGATCCGGTCGATGTCGTAGAGGTGGTAGCGGAGCATCGCGATCGCCGCCGCGACCGGGATCAGGGCGAAGCACGAGAAGGCCGCCGTCCACGACGCGTCGCCGATCGTCTCGACCAGCCCGCCGGAGGCCGGCAAAACGAGCTGGGACGCCGCCGCGACGACGAGGAGGAGGCCGATGATGCTCGTCGCGAACCCGAACCACTTCAGCTGCTGCCGCTCCACGCCGTCCGCATGCCGGAACCGGACGATGAACTGCGCAATGGCGAGCAGGAGCGCGATCGTGATCCCGATCGAGGCGACGGCGTTGAGCGCCGGCCCGAGGCGGATCAGCCCGGCCGGCAGATGCGCGAGGGCCGGGTTCCGCACCTCGTCGAGATCGTCGATGAGACGCGGTGTCAGGACGGACGAGCCGAGCAGGGCCGCGGTCGCCATCGTCGCGAGCACTGGCGCGGCTCGCCAGCGCGGCGAGATGAGGCGGCCGTTCGGGAACACCGCCAGGAGGAGGACGAGCGTGAGGAACGCGGCGTTCGAGGCCGAGGTGCTCACGAGGACGAACCAGGCGACGGCCTCCGACGCGGGCGCGTGGCGTGCGACGCTGTCGCCGAGGAAGCCGAGCGAGAGCAGGGCCGGGAACGCGATGAACAGCCAGCCCACCGGGTTTCGCACATGGCGGCGGACGATGAGGAGGCCCATCACCGGCGCGACGACGAGGAACGCGCCGTCGAAGAGGACCTGAACCGCGCTCGTGTCACTCGGCGGAAGGCCGGGTCGGACGGGGACGAGCAGGAGGCCGACGTTCGGGATCACGCTCGCGACCGTGACGGCGGCGAGCAGCACGGCGACGGCGAGGGCGCCCCGGTCCGACGGGCGCGACAGGGCGGTGCTCACGGGCGGATCGTCGCCCCCTCCCGTTCGGACATCGTTACGGTTCCCCCCGGATCGGCGGTACGGTTACGGAAATGGCGGCGAAAGCAGGCGCGGCTCGCGCCGGACGCGCGATCCATCTGCTCGGTCCCGTCGGCGTCGCCGTGGGCGACCGGCCGATCGCGGTCGACACCCGAAAGGCTATCGCCCTCGTCGCCCATCTCGCCGTCACTGGCCGTCCCGCCTCGCGGGAGGCGCTCGCGGCGCTCCTCTGGCCCGAATCGGACGGCCCCGCGGCACGTGGCGCGCTGCGGCGGACGTTATCGGTCCTCGCGGCTGCGCTCGGCGGCCGGGGCATCCGGATCGACCGCTCGAGCGTCGCCCTCGACGGCGAGTGGGACGTCGACCTCCTCCGGTTCCGCGAGCACCTCGGCCGTGCTCGCAGTCACGCCCACCCGGTCGCGGACCGGTGCACGACCTGCCGCTCGGATCTCGAGGCCGCCGCCGCCCTCGATCGGGGCGACTTCATGGCCGGCTTCGCGCTCCGCGACAGCGAGGCGTTCGACGACTGGCAGCGGTCCGAGGCCGAGGGCCATCGCCGGGCCCTCGCCGGGCTCTACGAGCGGCTCGCCGTCGCGCGGGCCGCCGGGGGCGATGCCGGCGGCGCGATCGACGCCGCCCGTCGTTGGCTCGACCTCGACCCGCTCCACGAGCCCGCTCATCGCCTGCTGATGCGCGTCCTTGCCGAGTCGGGCGAGCAGGCCGCGGCGATCCGTCAGTACCGGGCGTGCGTTCGCGTCCTCGACGAAGAGCTCGGCGTCCCGCCGCTGGCCGAGACGACGGAGCTGTACGAGGCGATCCGGAGCGGTCACCTCGCGCCAGAGGAACCGACGGAGCGCGATCGGCCTGTGACGGCCACGCCGAGGGGAGGATCGGGTGCTCCGGTCGTCCCGGCGGCGGCCGTCCCGCTCGTCGGACGCGACGCGGTGCTCGGCGAGCTGCTCGCCGCCCACGGCGCGATCCGGACGGACGGACGCCTCCTCGTCGTCGAGGGCGAGCCGGGGATCGGGAAGACACGCCTCGCCACCGCCGTGGCCGACGCCGTCACGACCGAGGGCGGCACGGTGCTCGCGGCCCGAGCCTACGCGGGCGAGGCCGCGATCGCGTTCGGACCGATCGCCGCGCTCGTCGACGCTGGTCTCGATCGTCCCGACTGCGCCGCGCGGCTGACCGGACTCCGGCCGGACGAGCTCGCGGCGGCCGCCAGGATCACTCCGCGGCTCCGGGCGTTCGCCTCCGATCGTGAGGCGGCCGAGAGCGCGCCGCTCGACGCGATCGGTCGTGCCCGCGCCGTCGAGGCCCTGGCGGTCGTGCTGACCACGCTCGTCTCGGGCGCGCGACCCGGTCTCGTGGTCGTCGACGACGCCGATTGGACCGACGCCTCGTCGACCGATGTCCTGGCGTTCCTCGCCCGCCGGCTCCGCCACCGACCCGTCGGGCTGCTGCTCACATGGCGGCCGCTGCGCTCGGACGACGTCGACCGGCGGCGGATGCTGGCCGACGCGGAGCGCGACGGCCTCGCGGCTCGCGTCGTGCTCGATCGGCTGACCCGGTCGGACGTCGGGCGGCTCGCGCGGGAGACGCTCCGCGACCGCGCCGACGAGGCGTTCGTCGATCGACTCGCCGACGATTCGGAGGGGCTGCCGCTCTATGTCGCCGAGGTGCTGGCCGCGGGTCCGGACCTCGGTACCGCCACCCCGGCCGGCGTCCTCGAGCTGCTTCGACTGCGGCTGGCGGGTCTGGGTGACGTCGCTCGCCAGGTCCTCGCGGCGGCATCCGTCGTCGGTCGCTCGTTCGACTTCGACACGGTTCGCGAGGCGTCGGGGCGGAGCGAGGACGAGACCGTCGCGGCGCTCGAGGAGCTCGCCGGACGCGGCGTCGTCGCGGAGATCGGCACCGAGGGCGACGACATCCGCCTTGACTTCACCCATGCCCGGCTGCGCGAGGTGGTCTACGACTCGCTCGGCCTGGCCCGGCGCCGTCTTCTTCACCGGCGCGTGGCTGATGCGCTCCGAGGCCGCGGTCGCGGAGATGACCTCTCACGCTGGTCGCGCATCGCGCGTCACGAAGCCGAGGCAGGCCGACGGCTCGAGGCAGCCGAGGCCCACCGCCGCGCGGCCGACCACGCCAGGGCGGTCTTCGCCAACCGCGAGGCGCGCGAGCACCTCGAGGCCGCCCTGGGACTCGACTCCGCCGACACGGGCAGGCTCCACGAATCCCTCGGTGAGGTGCTGACGCTCCTCGGCGACTACGGCGGGGCGATCGCCCACCTCGAGGCCGCCGCGGCGAGTCCCGCCGAGGGACGTGAATGGGCGATCGAGCACGGCCTCGCGCTCGTCCATGCGCGCCTCGGCGACTGGGACCGTGCCGCCAGTCACCTCGAGGACGCGATCGGGGCCGCGCCGAACGACCCGGCGGTCCGGTCGAGCCTCCGCGCCGACGAGAGCGCGATCCGGGCTCGGCTCGGTGACCTCGCCGCGGCCGAGGCCGCAGGGCGGGAAGCGCTTGCGGTCGCCGAGAAGGCCGAGGACCTTGCCGGCGTCGCGCGCGCGTCGCACGTCCTCGGGCTCCTCGCCCGCGGCCGGGGCGCGCTCGAGGAAGCCCGCGGGCTCCACGAGCGGGCACTCGCGGCGACGACCCACGCGGCCGACCCCGGGCTGAGGATTGCGTCCCTCAACGCGCTCGCGCTGGTCCGATCGGCGGCCGGGGACCGCACCGGGGCGATCGCGCTCCTCGCGGAAGCGCTCGCCCTTGGCGAGCGCCAGGGCGACCGCCACCGTCAGGCTGCGCTCGAGAACAACCTCGCCGACGCTCTGCGGGCCGAGGGTCGCCGGGAGGAGGCGATGGAGCACCTCAAGCGGGCCGTCGCGACGTTCGCCGACATCGGCGGCCGGCCGGGCGTGCCGGAGCCGGAGATCTGGAAGCTCGTCGAGTGGTGACGAGAGCTCAGACGGAGCCTTCGGTCGCCCCCGTGAAGGTCCACGACGAGATCCGTACGGCCGGCACGACCGAGCCGCCGAGAAACCCGCGCAGCGTCTTCCGTTCCGCGCCGATCGCCTCGACACCCGCGAGCGCGTCGAGGTAGCTCTGGGTGTACCGGAGGTTCCGGATCGGGGCCACGATCCTGCCGCCCTCGACGAGGAAGGTCCCGTCGCGGGTCATGCCGGTGATGATCGCGAGCTTCGGGTGGACCGGGTTCGTGTAGTGGAAGCGGGTGACGAGAATGCCGCGCTCGATTCCACCCAGCAGCTCATCCCGTGAGGCAGTCCCCGGCGCCATCAGCATGTTGATCGGGAAGGGGCCGTATGGGTTCGGGGCGGGAAGGCCGTGCCCCGTTGAGCGGCGATCGGCCCTGGCCGCGGTCTGGGCATCGTAGACGACGTCCCGGCAGGCCCCGGCCTCCACGAGCGACACTCGCTCCTTGCCCACGCCCTCGTAGTCGAACGCCATCGGCAGCCCCGCCGGGTCGTGGCCGTCGTCCCAGATCGAGACGCTTTGTGCACCGATCCGCCGCCCCGGCTCCGCGAACGACCGGCCCTCCTCGACGGCGAGCGCGCTGAAGCCGAGGTAGCCGAGCATGTCGAGGATGTCGACCACGGCGTACTCCTCGAGCACGACCGGGTAGTCGCCCGGCTCGAGCGCGACGGCATTCGCCGACGCCTTCGCCTTGCCGGCCGCCTCGCGCCCGAGCGCGCCCCCGTCGATCGTGGACGCATCGACCGCGCTCGTTTCGGCGTAGCCCGCACCGCCCTCGGCGCCCATGGCCACCGTCAGGAGCTGGCTCGTCGTTCGCAGCTGCGTCGCCGCGATCCCCTTCGTGTTCGCCACCGCGATCGCCTCGATCCCGGTCGAGAACGAGCCGTAGGCGGTGACCCCGGCCGCATCGGCCGCGGCGATCACCGCCCGGACCGCCCCGGCCCGCAGCTCGGGTGACGCGGCTGCCGTCGCCTCGCTGTACGCGGCGTCGATCGGGCTGATGCTTCCGGGCTCCGGCAGGCCGGCCCATTCCTCGAGCTCGGCGCTGTTGCGGGCGACGGCCGACGCCCGCTCGGCCAGCCCGCGCAGGCCCTCGTCGTCCGTTCGGTTCGACGAGGCGACGCCGACCCGCCGGCCGTCCACGAACCGGAGATTGAGCTGGACATTCGTCTCGGCGACGTTCTGGTGGATCTCGCTGTTCGCGAAGCGGGTGAGGGCGGAGTCGTCGCCCATCGCGAGCACCTCGGCCTCGCTCGCGCCGGCGGCCTTCGCCAGGTCGAGCAGCCGTTCGGCGAGCGGCAGGAGCTCCCCGCCGCGGGCCGGGACCGATCCGTCCGTCATCGGGGCCGCTCCCGGCTCACCATTTGCCGACCCCGACCTGGACGTTCCGGAACCGCGCCCCCGACACGCCGTGGCCGACGTGGGCGACCTGGCCCGGCTCGCCCTTGCCGCAGTTCGGCGTGCCGAGCATCCGCCACGACGAGGCGTCGCCGACGGCATCGCAGGAGCGCCAGAACTCGTAGGTGATCCCGGTGTACGTCGGGTTCTTGAAGAGTCGGCCCTTCTTGCCGCCCTTGATCTCGTAGGCGACCTCCGTCGCGAACTGGAAGTTGAGGCGCCGGTCGTCGATCGACCACGAGCGGTTCGAGGCGAGGTAGAGGCCGTCGTCGGTGTCCTCGACGATCTGGTCGAGGGTCATCCCGGGCTTCGGCAGGAGGTTGACGTTCGTCATCCGGATGAGCGGGATCCGATTCCAGCCGTCAGCCCGCATGCCGCCGCTCGAGCGCCGCCCGATCCGGGGCGCCGTCTCGCGCGACGACTGGTAGCCGACGAAGATCCCCTCCCTGATCAGCGGCACCGACTGGGCCGCGACGCCCTCGTCGTCCCAGCCAAACGTGCCCATCCCGCCGGCCGCGGTCGCGTCGGCGACGATGTCGATGAGGTCGCTGCCATAGCGGAACGCGGAGTCGAGCTTGTCGGTCGTCAGGAAGCTCGTGCCGGCGTAGCTCGCCTCCGTCCCGAAGACGCGATCGAGCTCGGTCGGATGGCCGCACGACTCATGGACCTGGAGGTAGAGCTGCGAGGGGTCGAGGACGATCGTGAACCGGCCCGACGGGCACTGCGGGGCGGACAGCAGCTCGATCGCCTCGGACGCGAGCCGCTCGGCATTGCCGGCCAGGTCCATGTCGCGGATGAACTCGTAGCCCGCCGCCTGCCACGCGCCGCCGGCGTCGGGGTAGCTCCGGCGCTGGTGCTCGTCGCCCTCGATCGCGTTCGCCTCGATCGCCGCGCCGACGTGGGTGATCGTCTGCTCGGTGAAGCTGCCGTCGGTGGCCGCGAACAGCTGGTGGTCGCGCGTGGCAGCGAACGTCGATTCCGTGAAGGCGATTCCCTTCACCCGGCGCATCCCCTCGTCTGCCGCGACGAGGTCGGCGATCTTGCGGTCGACCGGGATCGCGAACGGATCCTCCCCCACCGGCGTCACGTAGGTGCCGTGCGCGGGCGGCCGGTCGTCCAGCACGACCGGCTGTCGGAGGGCGGTCGCCGAGGCCTTCGCGATCCGGACGGCGTC
>DASXWX010000245.1:0-3986 GCA_036503395.1 Candidatus Limnocylindrales bacterium | reverse complement strand
CTGAGCCCGTCCGTCGACGGGGGGCATTTCCCGATCAAACGGGTCGTCGGCGAGCGGGTGGTGGTGGACTGCGACGCGTTCGCCGACGGGCACGACGAGCTGGCGGTCAGGCTGCGGCATCGACCGCCCCGGAGCGACGAGTGGCACGAGCTCCCGATGGAGACGCTCGGTAACGACCGCTATCGGGCCGCCTTCGATGTCGAGACGGTTGGTCGTCACGCGTACGGGGTGATTGCGTGGGTCGATCGATTCGGGACGTGGCGTCGCGATCTCGAGCGCCGGCTCGACGCCGGCCAGGACGTGTCCGTCGACCTGCTGATCGGCGCGGACCTCGTCCGCTCCGCGGTCGACAACGCCGCGGGCTCGGCCCGGGATCGGCTGTCAGGCGCGGTCGCGGCGATGACCGACGGTGCAGCGGAACCCGAGGCGCGCGGTCGTGCAGCGCTCGCCCCGGAGCTCGCGGCGCTGATGGCGACCCGTGCCCCGCGTTCGCACGCGGCGACGAGCGACCCGATCCGGGAGGTCGTCGTGGATCCCGTCCTCGCCCGCTTCGGTGCCTGGTACGAGCTGTTCCCCCGCTCCGCGTCGCCACGACCCGGCCGCCACGGAACCCTGCGCGACGTCATCGCTCGCCTGCCCTACGTCGCCGGCCTCGGCTTCGACGTCCTCTACCTGCCGCCGATCCACCCGATCGGGAACGCCTTCCGCAAGGGCGCGAACAACAGCCTCGACGCGAAGCCGACCGACCCGGGCGTCCCCTGGGCGATCGGCGGGCCGGAGGGCGGCCACACGGCCGTCCATCCCGAGCTCGGCACCCTCGAAGACGTCCGCGCCCTCGTGGCGGCGGCGGACGACCTCGGCATCCGCGTGGCGCTCGACCTCGCGTTCCAGGCCTCGCCGGATCATCCGTTCGTGCGGGAGCATCCGACGTGGTTCCGCGCCCGGCCCGACGGGACCATCCAGTACGCCGAGAACCCGCCGAAGAAATACCAGGACATCTACCCCTTCGACTTCGACTCGGAGGACTGGCCGGGGCTCTGGCGGGCGCTCCTCGACGTGGCCCTCTTCTGGATCGACCGGGGGATCCGGGTGTTCAGGGTCGACAACCCACACACGAAGCCGTTCGAGTTCTGGGAATGGCTCATCGGCGAGATCAAGCGGGCCCACCCGGACGTGCTCTTTCTGGCCGAGGCGTTCACCCGGCCGAAGGTGATGTACCGGCTCGGCAAGCTCGGGTTCAGCCAGTCGTATACGTACTTCACCTGGCGGACCACGACGTCGGAGCTGCGCGACTACTTCACCGAGCTCTCCACGCCCCCGGTCCGCGACATCTTCCGGCCGAACGTCTGGCCGAACACCCCGGACATCCTCCACGAGACGCTCCAGGTGGGCGGCCGACCCACCTTCCAGGCCCGCTTCGTGCTCGCATCGATGCTCGCCGCTTCGTACGGGATCTACGGCCCGGTCTTCGAGCTGGGTGAGAACGTGCCGCGTGAGCCGGGCAGCGAGGAGTACCTCCACTCCGAGAAGTACGAGATCCGGCACTGGGACCTCGATGCGCCAGAGAGCATCGCGCCGCTCATCCGTCGGGTGAACGAGATCCGGCGCGCCCATCCGTCGCTCCAAACGAACGACGGGCTCGCCTTCCATGCGACCGGCGACGACCAGGTGCTCGCCTGGACGAAGCACATCACGCCGGCCTGGACGGACGCCCCGACGGGGCGCGACGGCGTCGATCCCGACCCGATCCTGACCGTCGTCTCGCTCGACCCCCGCGAGGTGCGCACGGCGCGCCTCGAGATCCCGGTCGCCGAGGTCGGCCTCGACCCGGAGCTGCCAGTCGAGGCGGATGACCTGCTGACGGGTCGGACGCAGACCTGGCCCGGGGGCCGGGGAACGCTGCTCCTCGATCCGGCCGACTGTCCGGCCGCGATCTTCCGGCTCCGCCAGGGGCCCGACGACCGATGACGCTCAC
The DNA here is from genome assembly GCA_036503395.1 of Candidatus Limnocylindrales bacterium. GTDB lineage: Bacteria > Chloroflexota > Limnocylindria > Limnocylindrales > CSP1-4 > DASSHA01. The sequence continues at coordinate 2,011 of DASXWX010000245.1, read as the reverse complement.
CGCGCGACCGCGCCGTCCCGCCCCGCGAGCGACGGATGGCATGCAGTCCAACGGCCTGCCGTCCGACCCAAGCTGGTACCGCGACGCGATCATCTACGAGCTCCACGTGAGGGCGTTCCGCGACGCGAGCGGCGACGGCGCCGGCGACTTCGCCGGTCTCACGGAGAAGCTCGACTACCTCGCGGACCTCGGCGTCACCGCGATCTGGGTCCTGCCGTTCTACCCGTCGCCGCTCCGCGACGACGGCTACGACATCGCCGACTACGCAGCGGTCAACCCCGATTACGGCACGCTCCGGGACGTCCGGACGTTCATCCGCGAGGCCCACGCCCGCGGCCTGCGGGTCATCACCGAGCTCGTCTGCAACCACACATCGGACCAGCACCCGTGGTTCCAGCGGGCTCGTCGTTCCCCGCCGGGCAGCGCCGCCCGCGACTTCTACGTCTGGAGCGACACGCCCGAGCGCTACCGCGACGCGCGGATCATCTTCAAGGACTTCGAGACCTCGAACTGGACGTGGGACCGGGAGGCCGGGGCCTACTACTGGCATCGCTTCTACGGCCACCAGCCCGACCTCAACTTCGACAATCCCCGCGTCCACCGCGCGATCTTCGAGGTCCTCGACTCGTGGCTCGAGATGGGCGTCGACGGCGTTCGGCTCGACGCCATCCCCTACCTCTACGAGCGGGAGGGGACGAGCTGCGAGAACCTCCCCGAGACACACGCCTTCCTCAAGTCGCTGCGGGCCCACATCGACGAGCGGTTCGCCGACCGCATGCTGCTGGCCGAGGCGAACCAGTGGCCCGAGGACTCGGTCGCCTACTTCGGCGACGGCGACGAGTGCCACATGGCCTTCAACTTCCCGGTCATGCCCCGGATGTTCATGGCGATCCAGCAGGAGGACCGCTACCCGATCGTCGACATCCTGACGGAGACGCCGGACCCGCCCGGGACGAGCCAGTGGGCGCTGTTCCTCCGGAACCACGACGAGCTCACGCTCGAGATGGTCACCGACGAGGAGCGCGACTACATGTACCGGGTCTACGCCCGCGATCCGCAGGCCCGCATCAACCTCGGCATCCGGCGGCGGCTCGCGCCCCTCCTGAACAACAACCGGCGCCGGATCGAGCTGATGAACGGACTCCTCTTCTCGCTCCCCGGGACACCCGTCGTCTACTACGGCGACGAGATCGGGATGGGCGACAACATCTATCTCGGGGATCGGAACGGGGTCCGGACGCCGATGCAGTGGAGCGGCGACCGGAACGCCGGCTTCTCCGACGCGAACCGCCAGCAGCTCTACCTGCCGGTGATCGTCGACCCGGAGTACCACTACGAGGCGGTCAACGTCGCGGCCCAGCAGGCGAACGCGCACTCGCTGCTGTGGTGGATGAAGCGGCTGATCGCGCTCCGGAAGCGCCACCCGGCGTTCGGCCGCGGGTCGATCGAGTTCCTCCATCCCGCGAACCGCCGAGTCCTCGCCTTCATCCGTCGCCACGAGGGCGAGTCGATCCTCGTCGTCGCCAACCTGTCGCGCTTCGTCCAGTACGTCGAGCTCGACCTCGGCGCCGATGAGGGCAGGCTTCCGATCGAGATGTTCGGTCGTTCGGAATTCCCCCCGATCCGCGGCGCGTACCCGCTCACCCTCGGTCCGCACGCGTTCCTCTGGTTCGAGCTGATCGAGCCGGCGACGCCCCTCGCGGTCGAATCGCCGCCGGCCGAGCTCCCTTCGCTCCCGGGGATCCGCGACATCACCGCCCTCGCGGCCCATCCCGTCGCGGCGCGGCTCGCAACGGTCCTCGGTGGCTGGCTGCCGGGGCGGCGCTGGTTCCGGGCGAAGGCCCGACGCATCCGAACGGTCGAGGTCTCGGACGTCCTGCCACTCGGCGCCGGCGCGCTACCGGCCGCCGTTCTCGTCGTGACCGTCGGCTACGCCCAGGGTGAGCCCGAGACGTATCTCGTCCCGGTCGCCGTCCTGCCCGAGACCGACGCGCGCGCGCTCGAGAACGAG
>DASXWX010000244.1:0-3596 GCA_036503395.1 Candidatus Limnocylindrales bacterium | reverse complement strand
AATTCCTCCGGAGATCACCCCGACGTTCACCGTCACGCCGTCCCATCGCCGGTTGAGCGCGTGGAGGTCGCGAACGATCCGGGCCGCTTCGAGGATCGCGCTGCGGCCCTTCTCGGGCTCGACCCCCGCGTGCGCGGCTCGCCCGCGGACGGTGATCGCGAGGTCGGCGATCCCCTTGCGGGACGAGACGATGTCGCCGTTCGCACGGGCGCACTCGAGGACGAGGCAGGCGTCGACGTCGGCGGCGATCGATCGGATGACAGGCGTCGACACCGGCGAGCCGATCTCCTCGTCGGGGTTCGCGACGAACGTCAGCGACGCGAGCGGGAGCCCGTCCGCCGCCGACCGAACTGCCCCGATCGCGTAGAGCCCGGCGAGCAGCCCGGCCTTCATGTCGGTCACGCCCGGCCCGCGGGCGATCCCGTCGGCGTCGATCGCGAACGGGCGCTCGGCGGCCGTCCCCTCGGGAAACACCGTGTCCATGTGGCCGATGAGGAGGAGCCGCCGGGCGCCCGGTCGGTCGCCCATCCAGCGGCCCACGACCGTGTCGCCGAGCTCGGCGTTGGTCTCGATCCCGACCTCCGCACCGAGCGCGCGCATCCGCTCGGCCACCCACCGCCCGACCTCGTCGACGCCGGGCTTCGTGTAGCTGCCGCAGTCGAGATTGACGAGTCGCTCGAGATCGGCGAGAAACGCCGGCTCCGCGGCGGCCACGGCCGCCCGGAGCGCGTCGAGCTCGGCCGCCGGGACGACCTGGGACGTTGGCTGCACCGCCACGGATCGAGTGTAGGCAGACGGTCGCGTGCTCGTTACGCTCGGCGCCGATGCGCCTCGTCGAGGTCCGGCTGCTCGAGGGACCGAACGTCTACCGGCTCGAGCCGGTCGCGAAGATCGAGGTCGCGGTCGGCCGGCGGCGGACCTGGTACGGCGTCCGGGAACCGGGCCGCCACGCCGTCGTCCGGCTCGGTGCGACGGTGCCGAGGAGCGCCTGGCCACCGCCGGTCCGGTCGATGGCGTCGTGGGTCCGGCGGCTGCGCGGCGTGGCCGGCCCGACCGAGGCGAGCGCCGGCCCGATCCGCGCCCACCGCTCCTCCGATCCCGGCCACTGGATCCTCGAGTTTCCGTACGCCGGGCTCGAACGGGCGCAGGCGATCGCGGAGGGTGGCGCGGAGCTGGCCCTTCGCGGCATCGACCCCGAGCGGTCGAAGGCGTCGGCCGCGCACGGAGGTCGGCTGCTCGACCGCCTCGAGCGGCGGGTTCGCGAAGCCGCCGATGATCCGCCCGCGTGGATCCGCGACGCCGAGCGACGGATCCCGGTCGTCTCGATCACCGGCACGAACGGCAAGAGCACGACCACGCGCCTCGTGACCCACATCCTCCGGCTCGCGGAGGGGCGAGTGGGCACCACCACGTCGGATGGGGTCTACGTCGACGAGGCCCTGGTCGATCCGGGCGACTGGACGGGGCCCGGCGGCGCAGCGGAGGTCCTCCGTCGCGACGACGTCGACGTCGCCGTCCTCGAGACCGCCCGCGGCGGGATCCTCCTCCGCGGTGTCGGCTACGAGTCGAACGAGGCGAGCGTCCTCACGAACGTGAGCTCCGACCACCTCGACCTCCAGGGCGTCCACACGCTGCCCGAGCTGGCCGAGGTCAAGGCGACGGTCTGCCGGATGACGAGGCCCGACGGCTGGGTCGTGCTCAACGCCGACGACCGGTACGTCGCCGCGGTCGCTCGGGGGCTCCGTGCGCGCGTTGCCTGGTTCTCCGTCGCCCGGACGCCTCCCGCGCGCGTCCGGCGCGCCGTCATAGGCGGCGGCCGTGCATATGTCGTGCGCGACGCCGCGCTCGTCGAGCTCGAGGGTGATCGTGTCCGACCGATCGCGAACGTGGACGACGTGCCGATCACGTTCGGCGGCTTCGCCCGGCACAACGTCGCGAACGCGCTCGCGGCGTCCGGAGCGGCGCGAGCTCTCGGCGCCACGCTCGAACAGGTCGCCGCCGGACTGCGCGACTTCCGGCCCTCCAGCGACCTCTCGCCGGGCCGTCTCAACGTCTTCCGAGTGGGGGCGAGCCTCGTCGTCGTCGATTTCGCTCACAACGAAGCGGGCCTGAACGCCGTCCTCGACGTCGCGGAGGGACTCGCGTCGACCGAAGGCGCGGCCGACCGCCTGCCGATCACCGTCGTCGTCGGCACCGCCGGCGATCGCCCCGACGACACCCTCCGCGGACTCGGCCGCATCGCGGCGCGCCGGGCCGACCGCGTCGCGATCAAGGAGACCCGCAAGTACCTGCGGGGGCGGACGGCAGCGTCGGTCCTCGGCGAGCTTCGAGAGGGCATCGCGGAGGTTCTCGGCCGCGAGGCCGCACGCGCCGTCAACGTCCACGAGTCCGAGCCGGCGGCGCTCCGCGCCGAGTTGGCACGGAGCGAGCCCGGCCTGATCGTGCTGCTCTGCCACGAGGACCGCGACGCCGTCTTCGAGACCCTGCAGGAGCTCGGCGGGGTCGCTTTCGCTTAGCCCTCGGGGGCCTCGAGCTCGCCCGGGTCGGCGAAGGCCGTGGCGCCCTTGCCCCCGGCGGCGCTCATCGCCTCGCGGTAGACCCGGACGGAATCGTCGACGCAGGCGACGACGAGATCCCCCGGAACCGCCCGTCGGAGGGCGACCCGGACGGCGTGGAGCTCGTCGAGGATCGTCTCGGAGCGGTTCGTTCGCTTCGATGCTCCGTTCGAACCGGCCGCCCGGATGCCGGCCATGACATTGCCCGCCGACTCGCCGGCCGGGCGGCCCCGCAGGTTCCGGTCCTCGCGGACGATGATCTCGTCGAAGGCCGATGCGGCGAGCGCGCCGTATTCGCGCTGGTCCTCGTCCCGGCGATCGCCGGGGATGCCGATGACCCCGATCGCCCGGCCGTTCCGAGCCCCGCCGGCCAGTGGTCGAGCGGCGACCGCGCCGCGCTTCGCCTGGGGCTCGACCATCATCCGGTTCACGAAATCGGCGAGCTGCCGCATCCCGTCGACGTTGTGGCAGTAGTCGATGACGACGCGGATGCCGCCGACGTCGAGCAGGTTGAGCCGTCCCGGCGCCTGGAAGAACGAGGTCGTGAACGTTCGGAGGCCCTGGCGGATGTCGTGCAGGTGGGCGCCGGCGGCCCAGGCGGCGGCAGCCGCGGCCAGCGCATTGGCGACGTTCATCCGGGCCCGCCCGCCGAACGTCGCCGGAATGAGGTGGGTGTAGAGCACCGGCATCATTCTCGAGCCGAGCCGGAGCGTCACCAGCTCACCCTCGTCGGTCTCCTGGAGGACGAACGCCGCGCCCCCACGGCCGCAGTGGGTGTCGACCCGATCCCAGCCGTCCTCCCCCGGCGTCGTGGACAGCGAGAAGAACACCACACGCCCGTCGGAGTGGCGGGCCATCCGGGCGACGTATGCGTCGTCGGCGTTGAGGACGGCGGTTCCGGACCGCGGCACCGCCTCCACGACCACGCCCTTGACCGTCGCGAGCTGGCCGATCGAGGTGATCCCGCCGAGCCCGAGGTGGTCGCCGGTGACGTTCGTCACGACCGCGATGTCGTTGCGGTCGTAGCCGAGGCCCTCGCGC
>DASXWX010000243.1:0-2419 GCA_036503395.1 Candidatus Limnocylindrales bacterium | reverse complement strand
GCGGTTCGCGACCTCCGTCGGTACCGCGAGCTCGAGATCGAGCTGGCTCCGGGGCTCACGGTGATTCGCGGCCCGAACGAGGCCGGCAAGACCACGATCCAGCGTGCCCTCGAGCTGGCCCTCACCCGCAAGGCGACCGCGGCCGGGGCCGAGATGGAGGCACTCCGACCGTGGGACGGCAACGACGAGGCCCGTCCGCTCGTCGCGATCGACTTCGTCCAGGAGGACGAGGACGGTACCCGCGAGGGCAGTCTGGAGAAGGCGTTCCGCGGACCGAAGGGCTCCGTCCGCCTCGACTACGACGGCCAGTCGATCGCCGACCCGACACTGGCCGACCAGGTCCTGGCCGAGCTGACCGGGATCCCGAGCGAGGCCTTCTTCCGATCGACCGCTTCGGTCCGCCACCATGAGCTCGCCGACCTCGACCGCGACGAGGCCACGCTCCGCGACCGCCTCCAGGCGTCGATCTCGGGCGCCGACCGCGGCACCTCGCGGGCGAAGCGCCTCCTCGAGCGCGCCCTCCACGACCTCACGACGAAGGGCGAGAAGAACCCCGGCCGGCTCAAGGTCGCCGAGGAGGCCGTCGCGCGGGCGTCTTCCGCCGTCGAGCAGGGCGAGGCGGCGCTCGCACGGCTCGAGGCCGACCGCGATCAGCTCGTGAGTGCCCGGGAGCGGCGAGCCGACGCCGACCGCGCGCTCGCCGAGCGCCGCTCGCTGCTGGAGAAGGCCCGCCAGGCCGAGCGCCTGACGAGCGAGCGGACGGCGGCCCAGGACCGGTTCGAGCGCTACCGGCAGGCGGTCGCGGTTCACCAGGAGCTCGATCAGCTGGCCGACACGCATCCCTCGCCCAATCCGCTGCCGGTCCTCCGCCAGATCGTGGAGCGGCTGCGCGGCCTCGACGGCCGGATGCGGGAGCTCCGCGCGGCACTGGCCGGCGAGGTCGAGGTCCGGTTCGAGGTGCCGCCCGCGCCGACCTGGCAGCCGCTGTCGCGCGTCGCCGTCGTGCTCGTCCTGATCGGTGTCGTCGTCGCCGTCGCCGGCTTCGCGGCGCGGTTCACGAGGCTGCTCGCGCTGCCGGAAACGGTCCTCTATGTCGGCGCGCTCTGTGCCTCGGTCGGGCTGCTGCTCGCGGTGGTCGCCTTCTGGCTGCGCCGGTCGGATCGCCTCCAGCGGCAGCTCCGGGACGTCGAGATCGACCGGCGGCTCCGGGGCCGGTCCGAGATGGAGCTCGAGCTCAAGCAGGCGGAAACCGACAGCGCCAAGCAGCTCGAGGCGCTCGGACTCGACGACCTGGCCGCGGCCGAGGACCTGCTCTCGCGTGAGGAGGCGCACGTCCACCAGATCGACACGCTGACGGCGCAGCTCGAGGGACTCGTCGGGAAGGAGCCGCGCGAGACGCTGCCGACACTGCGCGATGCGGCCGCTCTCGAGATCGAGCAGAAGGGACACGCACTCGAGGCGCTCGGACCGATCGCCAAGGAGCCGCGGGCACGCGAGCGTCTGGAGGTCGAGGTGGCGGACGCCGAGGGGGCGCTCGAACGGGCCCGGGACGACGAGGCGCGGGCGCGGGCCCGGGTGGAGGCGGCGACCGTTGACTCCGAGCAGGTCGCCGGTGAGGCCGAACGGCTCGCCACCTGGCGGGAGGAGCTCGCCTCGCTTCGTCGCCGGGCGCGCGTCTACGAGACGACGCTCCGTGCGATCGAGGACGCCGAGCGCGCGACGATGCGCACGGCGACCCGGTACCTCGAGAAGCGCATGGTCGGCGACCTCGGGTCGATCACCGGCGGCCGATATCGCCGCGTCCGGGTCGACGACGCGAGCCTCGACATCGAGGTCTGGGCGCCCGAAAAGCACGACTGGGTCGACGTCCGCCACCTGAGCCAGGGAACGGTCGACCTCGTCTTCCTCGCCGCCCGACTCGGGCTCGTGCGCCTCGTGACCGGGGATCGCCGACCGCCGCTCGTGTTCGACGATCCGTTCGTGACGCTCGACGACGCTCGCGCCGCGCGGGCCCTCGACGCGCTGCGGACGCTCGCGACGGACTTCCAGGTCATCTACCTGACGACGTCGACTCGCTACGACGCCGCGGCCGACCGGATCGTCGAGCTGCCGGGCCCGACGGCGGTCGACGACGCGGCGCCCACCGCCGACACGGAGGCCTCCGTCCCGGCCCTCCCGGCGTGACCTCGTGTCGCCCGAGCTGACCGTCGTCGTCTTCGGCCTGCTCGCCGCCGCGAGCTGGGGGACCTCCGATTTCTCGGGCGGGCTCGCCAGCCGTCGTCTGTCGTCGATGGCGGTGGTCTTTTCGAGCCAGCTGCTCGGGGTGTGGATCGCCGCCGGCGCGGCGCTGCTCCGCGGCGAACCCGCTCCCGCGCTCGCCGACCTCGGCTGGGGTGCGCGCGCCGGGACCGGCGGCGGC
>DASXWX010000242.1:0-2711 GCA_036503395.1 Candidatus Limnocylindrales bacterium | reverse complement strand
CAGGCCGCCATTCGGGCCGCCGGCCTCCCGAGCCGCCTCGCCGAGCGGCTCGCGCTGGGGCTCTGATCGGTGCCGATGGACGACCGACGCCTGGGCGACCGCCGCCGCGACACACCGGGCGATCGGCTCGATCTCACCCGCGGCGACAAGGCCGCACTCGCCGGCCGAAAGATCGCGGACCGCCGCGTCCGGATCGAGCGGCCGCACGCCGCCTACTTCCGCTACACGGGACCGGGCCGCATGACGGCGAAGGAGGAGGCCAGCCTGGCCTCGACGCCGACGGGGCGAACGTGGGCGGCCGTCAAGCGCTTCCTGCTCGGCCGGCCGCTGTCGATCGAGGCCGATATCGAGGAGCGCCTGTCCAAGAAGAAGGCGCTCGCGATCTTCAGCTCGGACGCGATCAGCTCGTCCGCCTACGCGACCGAGGAGGTCCTGCGCGCGCTGCTGATCGCCGGCGTCGGGGCCCTCGCCTTCGGCCTCGAGGTCAGCGCCGCGATCGCGATCCTCCTCATCGTCGTCGCGATCAGCTATCGCCAGGTCTGTATCGCCTACCCGACCGGTGGCGGCTCGTACTCGGTCTCGAAGCAGAACTTCGGCCGGCTGCCATCGCTGATCGCGGCCTCGGCGCTGCTCATCGACTACACGATGACGGTCGCGGTCTCGACGTCGTCCGCGGTCGAGCAGATCACCTCGGCCGTGCCCGAGCTCTTCGACGTCCGGGTCGTCATCGGCGTCACCGCGATCGCCCTCATCACGCTCGGCAACCTGCGCGGCCTCCGTGAGGCCGGCAACATCTTCGCCGTCCCGACCTACCTGTTCATCGGCTCGGCCCTGTCGATGATCGCGATCGGCGCGTTCCGGATCCTCGTCCTCGGCGATCACCCGGGCTTCGACGAGGCGCGGATCATGGCCCAGACGACCGTCCGGACGACCGAAACAGTGGGTCCGCTCCTGCTCCTTCACGCCTTCGCATCGGGCTCCGTCGCGCTGACCGGCACCGAGGCGATCGCGACCGGCGTCCGCGCCTTCAAGCCGCCCGAGTCGCAGAACGCCGCCCGAACGCTCGCGGCGATGGCGCTCCTCCTCGGCGTTCTCTTCGTCGGCATCACGTTCCTCGCCGTCAACTTCGGGATCGGCCCGGTCGACCTGCCCGCCCAGAAGACCGTGATCTCGCAGGTCGCCGCCCGCGTCTACGGCGACGGCTCACTCCCGTTCTTCGCCTTCCAGGCGTTCACCGCGCTGCTCCTGTTCCTCGCCGCGAACACGAGCTTCAACGCCTTCCCGCGTCTGCTGGCGATCCTCGGTGAGGACGGCCTCGCGCCGCGCCAGTTCAGCTTCCGCGGCGATCGACTCGCCTACAACCGCGGGATCATCATGCTGGCGGTCATCGCGGCAAGCCTGGTCGTCCTCGCCCAGGGCACGACGCATCTGCTGATCCCGCTCTACGCGGTCGGCGTGTTCATCGACTTCACGATCAGCCAGTCCGGCATGGTCAAGCACTGGCTCACGGTCCGGACCCCGGGCTTCCGCCGGCGACTCACGATCAACGGGATCGGCGCCATCGTGACCGCGGTGGTCGCGGTCGTGGTCGTCGGGGCGAAGTTCACCGACGGCGCGTGGGGCGTCCTCGTGCTCATCCCGATCCTCGTCTCCTCGATGCTGTTCGTCCGTCGCGAGTACGACGCCCAGGAGGCCGAGCTCGCCGTTCGCGAGGAGGGTGTCATCCAGGGGCCGCGCCGGGAGCAGCGAGCGGTCGTCCCGGTCAACGGGATCAACCGGGCCGTGGTTCAGGCGATCAACTTCGCGCGTGCGCTCACCGCCGATGTCCGCGCCGTCTATGTCAGCGAGGACCCGGAGGATGCCGACGACGTCCGCGAGCGCTGGGCGCGTCAGTTCCCGTCGGTCGACCTCGTGATCGTCGAGTCGCCCTACCGCGCCGTGGTGGGCCCGGTCATCGCCTATCTCGACGTCCTCGACAGCCAGCTGCCGGCCGAAAAGGAGGCGCCGATCACGATCGTCGTCCTGCCCGAGTACGTCGCCCGCCATTGGTGGGACCGGATCCTCTACAACCAGACTGCCCAGCGCCTCAAGGCCGCGCTCCTCGGTCGGGAGCACACCGTGATCGCCGACGTCCCGTATCGCCGCGGGCCACGCGCGCTGTGGGGCGAGCGCGCGCACCGCTCGACCCGCCGCGGCATCGGAACCGTCAGTCGCCAGGACGGTCGGTCGTCGACCGAGCGCGACTCGCGGCACTGACCGGCGATCGAGGCGAGGCTGGGCCGACGAAGCACGCGGGACGGCGCCGGGGACGACGGGCGGTGCTATCGTTCCGGCCGATCCGAACCCGATCGAGACGCCTCCGGCCCACCCGGAGCGAAACCCGGAGCAGCCCAGGCCGGTGCCCGATCTCCAACCTGCCGCCTTTCGGCGTGCCGTGATCGCCCTCAGTGGCGGCCCCGGCGACACGGCCCTCGTCCGGCTCGTCGCGCAGTCGACGCGCGGCACGAAGACCGAGCTCGTCGCCGTCCACGTCGTCGAGATCGACTGGACGCTGCCGCTCGACGCCGATGTCGCCGCGCGCTCGGAGGACGCCATGCGCGCGCTCGACGTTGCCGAAACCGCCGCGGAGTCGGTCGGCGCCAAGCTCGAGCCCGTGTTGCTCCAGGCGCGCGATGTGGGCGCCGCGATCGTGGATGAGGCCGTCGAGCGCG
>DASXWX010000241.1:0-5783 GCA_036503395.1 Candidatus Limnocylindrales bacterium | reverse complement strand
CATCGCGCCGCCGTCGATCCTGACGGCCCTGCCGCGCGCGGATGTCGTGGAGGGCCTCGCCATCGAGGCGTCACGTCCCGGCCCCGCGGCCTGAGCGTCGACCGCAGATCGGCGTCAGCGGGCGAAGAACTCGCCGAGGTCGTTGGCGTCGCAGCTCCGGGCGAGACAGCCGAGGCCCCACGCGGCCTCGATCGTGCGCAGCAGCGAGTAGTGGTCGTGCTCGACGGCGGACTGCGTCCCGGGAGCGATCAGGGGCGAGACGAGCACCGCGGCCACCTCGCCGCCGCCGCCGCTCGCGGTCGATCCCTCGTCGAAGGTGATGACGAGGAGGCTGTCGGCGAACGCCGGGCTCGAAGTGATGCGCGGGACGAAGGCCTCGAGGAACGCGTCGCCCTGGGCTACGGTCCCATCGTGCATGTCGTTCGTCTCGTTCGGCACGATCAGCTCGAAGTCCGCGGCCGCCGGGTCGAACGAGGCGAGGTTCGTGATGTGCGCGCAGCGCGCGCTGTTCCCGGCGATGCCGAGAAAGCTGATCGCCGGGTCGTGCTTGCGGACGTACCAGCCGGCCGCGCCGAGGAGATCCGGACCGCCGTAGGACCTCGCGCCGGTGAAGCACCGACCGGGCAGGTCCTGTTCGTAGACATGCCATGTCCGCCCGGCTGCCTCGAGCTGGTCGGCCAGCGTCGGGGCGTCGAGATCGTGGACATCGTCGTCCGTGATCCCGAACGTGGTCCCGGCGAACAGGGCGAGGTAGTTCGGCTGTGACGGGTGGGCGACCGCGTGGTATTCGGTGGCGAGGCCGCCATGCGTGGCGAGGTCGTTGAGGAATGGGGCGGCGGCGTTGCCGATGATCCGGCCCTCCTCCTTGTTCTCCATGACCAGGACGTAGACGTGGCCGAAGACCGGGACCCGGGCGACGGCCGTCGTCGGGCCTGGCGTGGACTGCCCGGACGACGACGGCGCGGGTCGCGAGACTGACGGCGCGGGACCGCAGGCGGCGAGGAGCAGGCCGGTGGCGACCGCGACGAGCGTGACGAAACGGTGTCCGTCGCGCGAACGACGCTGGGGCTGCACGCCGCGAGGGTAGCGGCGACGGTCAGCGGTTGAAGAGCTCGCCGAGGTCGCCGGCGCCGCACGAGTGGCGCATGCAGCCGAGATGCCACGACCGCTCGATCGTCCGCAGCAGCGAATAGTGGTCGTGATGGACGCTCGATCGTGTCCCCGGCTTCGTGTGCGGCGAGACGACGATCGTCGCGATCCGGCCACCCCCATAGGCGTTCGTCGAGCCCTCGTCGAACGTGATCACGAGGAGGCTGTTCGCGAACGCCGGACTGTCCAGGATCCGGGGGACGAAGGCCTCGAGGAACGCATCGCCCTGTCCGACCGTGCCGTCGTGCATGTCGTTCGTCTGGTTCGGGATGATCAGCTCGAAGTCGGCTGCGGCGGGATCGAAGGCCTCGAGCCGGACGATGTTGCGACACCGTGCCGGCCGACCGGAGATGTTCGTGAAGCTGATCGCCGGCTCGTGCTTGCGGACGTACCACCCGGGCGCGCCGAGGAGATCGCCGTCGGACCACGCCTTCGCCACGGTCGAGCACTGTCCCGGGAGGCCCTGGGCGTAGACGCGCCACGACCGGTCGTGCTGGTTGAGCTGGTTGACGAGGTTCGAATGCGAGAGGTCGTGGACCTTGTCGTCGCGGATCCCGAACGTGCTCCCGGCGAACAGCGCGAGGTAGTTCGGCTGAGAGGGGTGAGCGATGGCGTAGTAGCGCGTTGCGAGACCGTTCTGGCTGATGAGGCGGTTGAGGTAGGGCGCGTGCCGGTTCCCGACGATCGACTTGAACGAATGGTTCTCGAGGACGATCACGTAGACGTGGTCGAACGACGGCACGGAGTCGGCTCGGGCCTCGACGGCGGCCGGGGCGGCTAGCGCGACGGCGACGAGGAGGGCGGCAAGACCGGGACGGCTGGGTCGCATGGGCTACCTCGGGACGCGGCGTGCTGGGTCGACGACGACTCTAGCCGGATCACCGCAAGCGCCGCGGCGGCTCGATCGTCATCCGTTCGCCTAATCGCAATCCTCGAAGCGGCGATCGTCGCCCGAGCGTGACGATCCGAACGGCATCCTCGGGGCCGAAAGGAGGAGGCCCTGAACGACCATCCGCTTCGGATCGCCCTGGTCGCCCCGCCGATGCTGCCGGTGCCGCCACCGACGTACGCCGGCACGGAACGGGTCGTAGCTGCGCTCGCCCAGGAGCTCCACGCCCGGGGGCACGAGGTCGCGCTCTACGCCCCGGGCGATTCGGAGTTCGACGGCGAGCTCATCGCCACGCCCGAGAAGAGCCTCTGGTCGACGGGCTATCGCGGCGACGTGTCGTCGTTCATCAACGTCACCCTCGCTCGCGTCTGGGCAGACGCGGAGCGCTTCGACGTCATTCATTCGCACGTCGAGACGCTCGGCTTCCTGTTCGCTCGCCACGCACCGACGCCGGTCGTGACCACGCTTCACGGCCGGCTCGACGTGTCCGGCATTCCCGAGCTCATCGACGAGTTCCAGGACATTCCGCTCGTCTCGATCAGCGACAGCCAGCGTCGCTGGTCACCCGACGCGAACTGGGTGGCGACCGTCTACCACGGCCTGCCGCTGGCCAACGCGCCGTTCGATCCGACACCCGGCGACTATCTCGCGTTCGTCGGCCGGATCGCTCCCGAGAAGGGGGTAGATCACGCGATTCGGGTCGCCCGCGAATGCGAGATGAAGCTCCGGATCGCGGCCAAGGTCTACGACGAGAGTGAGCAGGAGCTGTTCGCGGAGGTCGTCGAGCCGGCGATCGGCGACGGCACGATCGAGTGGCTCGGCGAGCTCGAGCCGAGCGAGCGCGACCAGCTGTATGCAGGCGCCGCCGCCACGCTCATGCTCGGCGCCTGGCCCGAGCCGTTCGGGCTCGTGGCCATCGAGTCGATGGCGACCGGGACGCCGATCGTGGCGCGCCGAGCCGGCGCCCTCACGGAGACCGTCGAGCACGGCCTGAGCGGGTTCCTCATCGACGACGACGCCGAGGCGACGCTCGCCGTTAGCCGGGCCCGCGAGCTCGACCGGGCGACGGTCCGCCGCTACGCCGTCGAGCGCTTCTCGCCCGAGCGAATGGCCGACGAGTACGAGGCGGTCTACCGGAGGGTCATGGCGGGCGCCGCGGCCGTCTGACGGTACGTGCGGGGTCAGGAGATCGCGGCGTCGACGATCGCCTGCGCGTCGGACAGGAGGGCGTCCAGGTGCGCGTCGTCGCGGAAGCTCTCGGCGTAGAGCTTGTACACGTCCTCGGTGCCCGACGGCCGCGCGGCGAACCAGCCGTCGTCGGTCTCGACCTTGATCCCGCCGATCGGCGCGCCGTTGCCTGGCGCCGTCGTGAGTATGTGCCGGACCGGCTCGCCAGCGACCTCGGTAACCCGCACATCGTCGGGGCCGAGGCGAGCCAGCGCCGCCTTTCGCCGCGGCTCGGCCGGGGCGTCGATACGACGGTAGCGCGGGTCTCCGAGACGCCGCGTCAGGTCGCGGTAGAGCGTCGCGGGATCGGCGCCGGTCCGGGCGGTCAGCTCGGCCGCCAGCAGGCAGGCGACGATGCCGTCCTTGTCGGTCGTCCAGACGCGCCCGTCGCGTCGGAGGAAGGAGGCGCCCGCGCTCTCCTCGCCGCCGAAGCCGAGGGAGCCCGCGAGCAGGCCCGGCACGAACCACTTGAACCCGACCGGAACCTCGACGAGGCGCCGATCGACATCGGCCGCGACGCGGTCGATGATCGACGACGAGACGACCGTCTTGCCGATGCCGACGCCCGTCCCCCACCCCCGCGCGCCGCCGAAGAGGTATCCGATCGCGGCTGCCAGGACGTGGTTCGGGTTCATGAGCCCGGACGGCGTCACGATCCCGTGGCGGTCGGCGTCGGCGTCGTTCGCGAGGGCGACGTCGAACCGGTCGCGGAGCGCCACGAGATTGGCCATCGCCGGCGGGGACGACGGGTCCGTCCGGATCCGGCCGTCCCAGTCGGGCGGCATGAATTCGAATCGCGGGTCGATCCGATCGTTCGTGACCGTGAGGTCGAGGCCGTAGTGCTCGCCGATGAGCGCCCAGTACGCGAGCGAGGCGCCGCCCATCGGGTCGACGCCGATCCGCAGCCCCGACGCGCGGACGACCTCGAGGTCGACGACCGACTCGAGGTCCCGGACGTACGAGCCGGCGAAGTCGTACGGGCGGGCCGCCGCGCGGGCCTCCCCGAGACCGACCAGCGGCACGTCGGCCAGGCCGTTCTCGAGGAGCCTGTTCGCCTCGTCCTGGATCTCGCGCGTCACGTCGGTGTCCGCCGGGCCTCCCGTCGGTGGGTCGTACTTGAAACCGCCATCCTCCGGCGGGTTGTGGGACGGGGTGATCACGATGCCGTCCGCGAGTCGGTCGCCCGAGGACCGCTCGGCGTTCGCGGTGAGGATCGCGTGGGAGACGGCCGGGGTCGGCGTGAAGCCGTTCGCGGAGTCGACGCGGACGTCCACCCCGTGGGCGACGAGGACCCGCAGCGCGGTCTCGAACGCCGGCTCCGAGAGCGCGTGGGTGTCGCGGCCGACGAACAGCGGCCCGGTCTGGCCACGAGCATGCCGGTGCCGCCAGATCGCCTCGCTGATCGCCACGATGTGGGACTCGTTGAAGGCGCGCTGGAACGCCGATCCGCGGTGGCCGGACGTCCCGAACGACACTCGCTGGGCGAGGACGCCCGGGTCCGGCTCGAGGTCGTGGTACGCGGCAATCAGCGCATCGACGTCGAGCACGCGGTCGGTGGCCGATGGAGGCTGCACGGTCCGAGTCTGCGTCATCGACCGGCGGTGCGCGAGATCACCGGCCCGTCCGGCGCGGATCGGCCGAGTCGGCGATGATGGTTGCTCCACGCACGGAGGATCGGATCAGGTGTCGCGACGCGCGCGAGCCAAGCGGGAACGGATCTCGGATACGGGCGTCGGAGCGGCGCCCTGGGACGCGTTGAGCGCGGCCCTCGCCGGCGACGCCGCCGGGGGCTCGGCGGTCGCGGCCGCACCCAGCACGACGAGCCGCGACGAGCGATCGAGCTCGGGCACCGTCGGATTCGTCCTCGACGGCGAGGTCGTGCTGGCGGACTACGACGCCTCGTGGCCCGATCGGTTCGATCGCGAGGCCACCCGGATCCGCCAGATCCTCGGACCACGCGCGCTCCGTGTCGAGCATGTGGGGTCGACGGCCGTGCCCGCTCTGGCGGCCCGGCCGGTCATCGACCTCCTGCTCGTCGTACCCGACTCGGCCAACGAGCCTGCCTACGCGAGCGACCTCGAGCACGAGGGCTACGTCCTGCGTGAGCGCCAGCCCGACGCGTCGGAGCACCGGCTGTTCACGGCTCCCGGCGAGGCTGCGAACATCCACGTCTATTCGACGGGCGCGGAGCCGATCGAGCAGATGCTGCTCCTGCGCGACTGGCTTCGCGATCGGCCCGACGAGCGCGAGCGATTCGATCGGCGCAAGCGCGACCTCGCGGCCCGACCCTGGCGCCAGGCGAGCCTCTACGCCGACGCGAAGCGCGGAGTCATCGAGTCGATCGTCGCCCGGGCGCAGGCGGCCCGCTCGGCCTGACGCCGCACCGGGCGGCGGCATCCGCTCAACCGAGCGTGAACGCGACCGCGACGAGGCCGACCGGGGCAGCCTCGGGTCGCTCGTAGATCGAGGCCGACATCGCCTCGCGCCGGGCGTAGGCCTCGATCGCCTCGCTCAACGT
>DASXWX010000240.1:0-1720 GCA_036503395.1 Candidatus Limnocylindrales bacterium | reverse complement strand
CCTCCCACACCGCCGGCGCCGTTGCCGTCGGCGACCTCGTCGTGGTGGGGCATGGCCTGCCGGAGTACGAGGCGCTCCCCGTCCACCGCGGGCTGGACCTGGCGGTCACGCTCCTCCGCTGCGTCGGCTGGCTATCGCGCGACGATCTCGCGACGCGCCCCGGTCATGCGGGTCCTGGCGTCCCGACTCCGGACGCACAGTGCAACGGCCCGCACACGTTCCGCTACGCGCTCGCCTTCGGCGCGGCCTCGATGTCCGACGCGGCGGTCTGCCGGCTGTCGGCCGACGTCCGGTCGCCGGTCGGGGTGGGCCCGGAGGGTGCGTTGACGGAGGGCCTGCTTGCCGTCGACGGGGACGTCGCGTGGAGCACGCTCAAGCCCGCCGAGGACGGCGACGGTGCGATCCTCCGGCTTCATGCGCCGGGCGCCGGGACGCGACTCGACGTTCGTGCGATCGGCGCCGTGGCCGCGACACGCCTCGACGAAACGACGACCCGCGAGGATCCCGTCGCGCCACTCCGCGCGGGCGAGATCCGGACCCTGCGGATCCGGCCAGACTGAGGTCAGCCGGGCTCGAGCGCCCACTCCGGCGACGCGATTTCCGGAAACTCGGCCAGCAGCGAGCCGTGCTCGAGCAACACCGGAACGTCGGGGAAGGCCCGTTCCTCGTCCCCGACGGGCGCGATCCAGTCCGTTCGTTCGCGGTTGACGAGAAGCGTCGTCGCCTCGTGGACGCCGCGGACACCCCCGGACGTGTAGGCGATCAATGCCGAGGTGAGCGGGACCATCGGCCCGCGACGTCGGATGGTCATGAGCGGGTCGAGCCCGAGCTGCGCGTGGAGATAACCCTGAACGAGATACGGGCCCGCCTTGAGGGCCATCGGGTGCTGCTGGGTCCGCAGGCGCCGGTCGCCACTGCCGCGCGGGCCGGTCGCCTCGACCGCGAGGAGCTCGTCGCGCGTCACGACGATCTCGATCGTCTCGGCTTCCGAGCCGTCCAGCAGGCTCTCCGCCAGCACGTCGACGAGGATGTACTCCTCGTACTCGTTGAGCATGTCGGTGAGCCGATCACCGGACAGCCGGAGGTGCCCGAACAGCCGGCAATCGTCGGCGTACGCGACGAATTCCACCTCCGGCAGCGAGCGGTCGTGCACGGGCGCGCTGTCCGCGGCGAGGCTGTCGCCCGAATCGGCGCCTCCCGGGCTGAAGTGAAGTCGGAGGCGGTTTCGGACAACGTCGATCATCGGCCCGAAGCGTCGCCGACGCCGTCCCGGCCGCCAATCCGCCGCTCGTACCCGGCGGTGCGAGCCGGCACCGTGGCGTCCGCGCACCGCGCGCCGAGGTCCCATGACCCTGTGACCGGACGCACCGCTACGCCCGAGGGGTCTAGCCGATTCGCTCGGCGAGGTAGCGGATGGCGAGCGGGTATCGGTACTCGATCTGGCCGTGCCCGGCGTCGAACAGCTCGAACTGCGGCTCCGGCCCGCCCGCGTCCACTGCCGCCCGCCGAAACGCCTCCGCGCCGAGATCGAGGTGATAGTCGTCGCGCCGCCCCGCGTCGACGTAGATCGCCCGAAGATCGCGGAGTGCGCCCCGGCCGTCGGCCGTCCGAGCCATGCGGACCGGGTCGCGGAGCAGCCAGCGCTCCCAGACGCGGTCGTCGAGCTCGCCCGTGAGCGAGTCGAAGGGCAGCCTGTCGGTCCCGTCGGCATCCGTGGAGT
>DASXWX010000239.1:0-10475 GCA_036503395.1 Candidatus Limnocylindrales bacterium | reverse complement strand
CGGCTTGCGCCTCGATCGGCGTTCCGGGAGCCACGACTCGACGTAGATGCCGCGCTCGAGGAGCTCGATCTCGTCCTTCCGGACCGGCCGTGTCGAGACCGGCGCCGGCAGGGCACGACTGCTTTCGAGGCCCGGCGACTCCATGGTGCCGCTCACCATTCGTGGGGATTGAGGACGAGGCCGGTGACGGCCTTCGGGTAGAAGTACGTGCTCTTCTGCGGCATCACTTCGCCGGCGGCAGCCACGTCGATGACGGCGCGGACGGGGGTCGGCGGCAAGAGAAACGCGACGTCCGCCTCGTTCGCGACGGCCGCGCTGGCCTCGCCGGCGTCGTGGGTATAGGCGATCCGGCCGGCGGCGACCTGTTCCGGGCCGATGCCGAGCAGGTGCTCGAGGGCGATCCCGAGGAGGGTGACGTCGAGCCCGCGAACCGGCGACGGGACGGCCGCGATCAATGGTTCGAATGCCTCGCGCCTCGCCTCGAGCAGGGCCGAGCCGTCGGCGGCCACGAAGCCGAAGAGTCCCTCGCCGGGAGGACCGGGCTCGACGCCCGACACGGCCTTGTCCCGGACCGTGAACAGCTCGGGCAGCCGGCCCCGCAACGACCGCTGCTCGTCGGCGCTGAGCCCGCGGACGATCCGATGCGTCGGCAGGATCGTCAGCGGCTGGCTCGCCTCGAGGAGGAGGGCGAGGACGTAGTCGAAGGCGGGATCCTCCTCGCACGAGCGCGTCATCCGCCGCTCGTCCCGGTAGCGGAGCGCGGTCTCGTATCGATGGTGCCCGTCGGCGATCGTGATCGGTCCGATGCCGATCGCCCCCGCGACGCCGGTGACCTCCGGGTCGGCGCTCTCCGCAACCGCCCAGAGCCGGTGTCCGACACCGTCGTCGTCGGTCGCGTCGACGTCGGGCGGCCCGGCCACGATCCGCTCGACGAACGCCGTGACGCGGCCGGTCGGGTCGTCGAACAGGCCGACGACCGGGCTCGTGTTCGTGCCGGTCGCCCGGAGGAGCTTGTAGCGGTCCTCCTTCGGGCCCGAGAGCGTCCGTTCGTGACGGCGGACGCCGGAATCCGGTCCGAACGGCTCCAGCCGAAGGCGGGCGAAGATCCCGCGCTGCGTCCGCGGACTCGCGTCGCCCGGCGGGCAGTACGACTCCTCGTAGACGTAGAGCGACGCCCGCGGATCCTTGCGGAGCGTCCCGTCGGAGCGCCACTCCGCCAAGGTGCGCGCCGCCCGTCGGTACTGCGCGTCGGGCTCCTCGCCGGGCTCGGATGGCGGGAGCTCGACCCGGATCACGTTGCGGGGATCGCGAGCGAGGAGCTCGTCCTGGCGAGCAGGTGAGATCACGTCGTAGGGCGGGGCGATCAGGTTCGCGATCGGTCCCGCGACCGACTGGTCGTAGCGAAGCGCGCGGAACGGTCGGACGACGGGCACGACGGGCTGACTCCCAGTCACGGGGATGGTCGGCGGCGAGACCCAGATCGTACCGTCCCGGCTCGTCCGGAGGCCCGGTGCTAGCCTCGCGAACGGTGTCCCCCAGATCCCACCGCCTCGGCGGCCGTCTCGTTCTCGTCGGGCTCCTCGGCACGCTCGCGCTCGCGGCGGCCGGCTGCTCCGGCGGCGGGAGCGCCGAACCCTCGACGGCCGACTTCGAGGGCACGGTCGCCGATCTCGACCGCGTCCACGTCGCCGTCAGCGACGTCATCTCCGGCGAGGCGGGCTGCGCGAACTCGACCCTCGCTCCGACCGCGATCTCGTTCGACGCGAGCGGGCTCGACCAGCCGAACCCCGTCCGCATCCACCTCTACCGGTTCCGGGATGGCTCCACGTATGACCGCCTCCGACCCGACGTCGATCAGTGCGCCCGGAGCTTCGTGACGAATCCCGACGACTACGTCGCGCTCGACGCGCGGCCGCTGGTCGCGACCTCGATCGGGCCGTGGGGTCCGCAGTTCACCGCAGCGGTCAGGTCGGCACTCGAGCGAGCGGCCGCCGGGCCGTAGCGCTCGGCCGACCAGACCGGACCACTCTCGCCCCCGCCCTCGCCCACCGAACCGCACCGCACGATGGTCCTGCCACCCAAGCGGGACCGCTCCACCTTCCCATGCCTGACCGGACGACCGGCCCAGGGCCGCGGGCGGGAGCTGTCCGGACGCTGGCGGCATGGTCCCAATGGGTCGGGCGACCCGCATGCTCGCGGCATCGTCGCTGGCGCTCGCGATGATCGGACCGCTTCCGGCGTTGGGGGCCTTCCAGGGCGGAACGGGCCGGGCGGAGGCCCCCGCGGAACCGCCGACGGTCGAGACGGCGAGGGCGGCTGCCGTAGCCGGCGGCGCGGCGGCTCCGGACGTGGCCTTCTCGCCCTCGCGCACGGCCACCGCGGCGCGGTTGGCCGCGAACGCCCCCGATGCGCACGAGCGTGGCGAAGCGCGACCGCCGAAGTCACCGACGCCGCATTCCGCGCCGCGCGGCGGCAGGGCGGGCGCGGTCCCCTACCGGGGCGTGAACCACATGTGGATGCCGGCGCTGGGCATCGACCGCAGCGTCGCCTGGTTCCCGTGCTCCCGGAGCACGCCCCCCGGCCTCGCGGTATATCGCTGGGGCTGCGCCGGCGCGAACAACGTCTACCTCCTCGCCCATGCCTACGCCGCCTTCGAGCCGCTCCACGACGCGTACGTCTCGGGCCGGCTCCGGAAGGGCATGACCGTCGCCTACGCGGACGGCGCGGGGCGGGTCCACACCTACGCGATCGCCTGGTGGCGACTCACCACGCCCGACCACGGCGGGTTCGCCTTCGCGGCTCAGTCGAGGCCCAGCCTCACCCTGCAGACGTGCGTCGGCGCTCGGAGCCAGTACCGGCTGATCGTCCGGTTCGTCCAGGTGTCCTGAGCCGCCCTCGCGCAACGCGACCGCAAGCGTGTCGCGGGGACGTCCGTCGCACGGGTTCGGGCGCGCGCTCGACGATGCCGGTCACGACCGCGGAGGAACCGATGACCGAAACGACCGCGACCCAGTCGATCATTGCCTATACCGCCGAGGACGATCACCTCGCACCCGTTCGCGAGGCCGCCGAGCGGCTCGCCCGGGAGCGTGGCGGGGCGCTGATCCTGTACGACATCGACGCCGCGAAACCGCTCGAGGGGAGCCCGCTCCCGACGGCGTGGTCGGGCGAGGGCGAGCGCGAGCAGGTCCCGATCCGCCTCGCGCCGGGCGATCTCGAGCGCGCGGGCAGGCACGCGATCGCCGAGCAGGTCCGCGGCGCTCGTGACCGCGGCATCGACGCCTGGGGTTGGCTACCGGCGGACCCCGGCGGCGGCTCCCTGGCCGGCTACGCGCGGCGGGTGGGTGCCGGCGTCGTCCTCGTCCCGGACGACCTCGAGTCGCCGGACCTGCTCGAGCGCCTGACCGGCGGCTCCGCGACCGGCGTATCCGACGAGCTGCAGCCCCAGATCGAGCTGCGAGTCGTACCGACTTGACGGGCCGGCGTGCGAAGCGGGCATGGAGCGGACCGTCCTTCAGACCACCCGCAGGCCGAGGATCTGGCGGGCGATGACGAGCCGCTGGATCTGGCTCGTGCCCTCGCCGATCTCGGTCAGCTTGGCGTCCCGCAAGTACCGCTCGACCTTGTACTCCTCGACGTAGCCGTAGCCGCCGTGAACCTGGATCGCAGCGTTCGTGGCCCGTGAGCTGACCTCGGACGCGAACAGCTTCGCCTCGGCAGCCGCGAGTCCGTAGTCGCGGCCCTGGTCCTTGAGCCATGCGGCCCGATAGACGAGTGAGCGGGCGGCCTCGATCTCGGTCGCCATGTCGGCGATCATGAACGCGACCCCCTCGAACGTCCCGATCGGGCGGCCGAACTGCTGGCGCGTCTGCGCGTACGGGACGGCGGCGTCGAGGGCGGCCTGGGCGAGCCCGAGGGCGAGCGCTCCGATCGAGATCCGGCCACCGTCGAGGATCGCCAGGAATGTCCGGAAGCCGGTCCCCTGCTGCCCGAGCATCTGGTCGGCCGGCACCCGCACGGCCTCGAAGTGCAGCTCGCCCGTCGCCGAGGCATGGAGGCCCATCTTGTCCTCGAGCCGCGGGACGCTGAAGCCGGGCGCGTCGGCGGGCACGATAAACGCGGTGATCTCGGCGTCGCCGCGGTCGGTGGTCCCCGTCCGGGCGGTCACGATGTAGGTCCCGGCATGGCCGGCGTTGGTGATGAAGCGCTTGCCGCCGTCGATCACCCAGCAGTCGTCGGACTCGTCGAACCGCGCGGTCGTTCGCGTCCCACCGGCGTCCGAGCCTGCGCTCGGCTCGGTCAGCCCGTAGCCGCCGATCACGCGGCCCGATGCCATCGGCACCAGCCAGCGGTCCTTCTGCTCCTTCGTCCCGGCGAGGTGAAGCGGCCCGCAGCCGAGCGACGTGTGGGCGGCCACGATCAGGCCGAGCGAGCCCCATGCCCGGCCGATCTCCTCGATCGCGATCGCGTACGCCAGCGTGTCCATGCCGGCTCCGCCCTCGTCCTGCGGGATCGGGATGCCGAGCCAGCCCATCTCGCCGAGCCGGCGAACGACGTCGGAGGGGAAGCGGTGGGCCTTCTCGTGTTCGTCGACGACCGGCGCGACCTCGTCGGTCATGAACTCGCGGACGGTGTCGCGGAGGAGGACGTGCTCCGGCGAGAGGTCGAGGTCGAGACTCATGTCCGGCCCTTCCGGGCGCGCCGCTCACGGCGCCTGGCGACGAGCGCGTCGTGGTCGGAGGCACGCAGCGCGGCCAGCTTCCGGGCCTTCTCCTCGGCCGTGTGCTGGCGGTGGAGCTCGACGACCTCCTCGGGCTCGCCCTCGATCTCGATCCTGCCGTGCTCGATGAGGATCGCCCGGTTGCAGTACTCGGTCACCCAGTTCATGTCGTGAGTCACCAGCACGACCGCCTTGGCCGCCCGGACGAGCTCGATGACCCGGGCCTTCGACTTCTCGCGGAAGATCGCGTCGCCCGTGGCGAGGACCTCGTCGAGCAGCAGGATGTCGGGGTCGACCGACGTGGCGATCGAGAACCCGAGGCGGGCCCGCATCCCGGACGAATAGACCTTGATCGGGGCGTCAATGAAGTCGCCGAGGTCGGCGAACTCGATGATGCTCGGCAGGATCTCCGAGACGACCACGCTGTCGAGACCGAGGAAGGCACCCGCGAGGAGGATGTTCTCGCGGCCGGTCAGCTCCTGGTCGAAGCCGGCGCCGAGCGTGAGGAGGCCCGAGATCTGGCCGCGGACGTCGACCACCCCCTCGGACGGGTGGAGGATCCCGGCCAGGACCTGGAGCAGGGTGCTCTTGCCGGCCCCGTTCGGCCCGATCACGCCGAGCGATTCGCCGTGGACGATCTCGAGCGAGACATGCCGCAGCGCCCAGAAGCGCTCCTCGCGCCGACGCGTGACGACGTCCGCGAAGGACTGGCGAATCGTCTTCTTGCGGGTGAACCGGAGCGCGTACTGGACACCGACGTCGCGGGTTCGGATCGCGTGCTCGGCGCCGGCCAGCGAGATCCCCTCCGGCCAGTCGGCCTCCGCCTCGGCGGCGCTCACAGGACCTTCGCGAAGCTCGGCTCGAGCCGCTTGAAGACGATCGTCGCGACCGCGATGAGCACGACGCTCACGACGAACAGCGAGCCGAGCGCGACCCAGTCGGGCATGTGCGGCGGGAGGTTCGTCCCGCCCGCCTCGACCGAGCCGTAGATGACCGATCGGTAGGCATTGAAGAGCGTGACGAAGGGGTTCAGCAGTGCGAGCTCGAGGAGGAGATGGTGCTCCTTGAAGAACGGCGTGTCCTCGAACTGGCTGATGCTGTACAGCCCCGGCGAGAGGAACCACCACAGCCGGAGCGCGTGCCGGACGACGTTGCCCAGGTCGCGGAAGAAGACGTTGCCCGCGGCCACGACCAGCCCGAGCGCGAGCGTGAACACGTACTGGACCACGGCGATGACCGGGATCAGGACCGGGTAGGCGGTGATCCGGTCCGGAAAGAACAGCATGATCACGGCCAGCGGGATCAGCCCGAACGCGAAGTCGACGACGCCCGAGGAGACCCAGGCGATCGGCAGGACGATCTTTGGAAAGGCGATCTGCCGGATCAGCCGTTCCTGCGTGACCACCGACGAGGTCGAATCCTGGACCGACGCCGTGAACCACTTCCAGGGGAGGATCGCGGCCAGCACGAACAGCGGGAAGTCCGGCGTCGAGCGCGACCGAATGATCTCGATGAACATGACGTAGACGGCCATCTGGAGCAGCGGGTCCATGACCCACCAGACGTTGCCGAGGAGCGTGTTCGCGCCCTTCTTCTTGACCTCTGCCTGGGCCAGGTACCGGATCAGCGGGATGTGGGATCGAACGTCGTCGATCCCTTCCCTGAGCAGCGCGATCGGGCCCGGGCTGACCGACGCGTCGTAGACCCGCGCGTACGTGTGGTTGACCGCCGTCATGCGCGCGGAAGGGTAGCACCGAGCTCCGCTCAGTCCGGGCGGCGCCTCCCCCGGCCAGCTTGAAAGAGCGGATCGACGAAGCGCTCGACGAAGCGCTCGCTCGCCCCGCCCTGCGAGCTGCCGAGATGGCGGGCCACGAAGGCGTCGTAGGCCGACAGGTCGAACCGGTCGGAGAGGATCGCAGAGGCGACCCCATCGGTGTCCTCGACGATGGCGCCGATCATGTCGGTCCGGTAGTCGAGATACAGGCCCGGGTCCGCCTCGTAATCGGCCAGGTCGGGCACCAGAAGCACGAGCGGCCGACGCAGCAGGGCCCACTCGAAGATGGACGACGAGTAGTCGGTCACGAGGACGTCCGTCGCGGCGAACGCGCGGTCGATCTCGTCGGCCGGATCGAGCACCACGTCGAAGCCGTCCGTGGCGGTCAGTGCCGGATCGAGGTTCGGGTGCGTCTTGAGGACGAGGGCGTGGTCGGGCGGGAGCAGCGAGCGGAGACGCCGGGCATCGAGCGAGCCCGCCGCGCGCTTGGCCCGGCCGCGGCCGCGAAACGTCGGCGCGTAGAGGACGACCCTTCTGCCGGCGAGCGCCGGATGCTCGGCGACGAACTGGTCTCGCGTCGTCGCGAGCGCGCTCATGTCAAGGAGGACGTCGGCGCGTGGCGCGCCGAGTGCCAGGACCCGGTCGACCGGCGTTCGGAGGGCCCGCGAGTACGGCTCCCGGGCTGCCTCGCCCGAGGCCACCACGTAGTCGTAGTGGCGATGGAGGAACCGCCGCTCGGGCTCGGCGAGCGGCCGGGCCGTGTCGGCCCCGAAGCGCTTGAGCGCGCCCGTCGCGTGCCAGACCTGGACGACCGTGGTCCGCACGTCATGCGGAGCCACGTGGACGGGCAGATAGGCGTTGTCGACGACGAACAGCCGCGCCCGGCGGAGCTGGTACATGCCGCGCACGAGCCGGGCGAGGTAGGCGAGCTTGCCTCGCAGCCCGTACGCATACGGCTCGAGCAGATGCACGATCTCGGCATCGGGATGCCGGCGGCGGATGGCGGCGTCGATTGCCGCGAGATTGCCCTCGAGCCGGGAGACGCGGGCCGTCGCGAGGACGATCCGGTGCCGTGCCCGCGGGAGCCGGTCGAAGAGGCGGCCGAGGACGCGCAGAACGGAAGCGGCGAGGAGGTACTCGAGCAGGTTCATCGGGCGCCGGGCCCGCCGCCGGACGTCAGTCGGGCAGGGCCGACACGGTGTCGGCGACGTCCATTGCGGCCGCGGCCAGCGCGTCGTGGCGCTTGACGTCCACCACCTGGCCGGTCAGGTCGGAGCGAAGGAGTGCGATCGTGGCGATCGCGACCTCATCTGCGGTCAGCATCCCGGACGTGGATTCGTCCGGAAACGCCCGACGGCGCATCGGCGTGTCGGTCCGCTCGGGGCTGACGGCGTTCACCCGGATGCCTTCGGCCGCCCACTCCTCGGCGAGGCCCTGGGCGAGATTCGCCACGCCCGCCTTGCTCGCCGAATAGGCGACGTAGTCGGGCCGGCCACGGGTGAACGAGCTCGAGGTGAAGACCGTCAGCGAGCCGCGGCTTCGACTCAGGTGCGGATACGCGGCACGGGCGACGTTGAGGGTGCCGGTGAGGTTCACGTCGACGACCTCGGCCAGCGATGCCGGCGTGGTGTCGGACACGGGACCGACGAGGAGGACGCCGGCGGTCACGACGACGTGGTCGACTCCGCCGAGGCGGGCGGCGACCGCGGCCAGGCGCTCGGCGACGGCGTTCGGATCGCGGACGTCGAGCCCCCGCGACCGACCGTCGACCTCGACGCTTGCGCCCGCCCGGGCGGCCTCGTCGGCGATCGCCCGACCGATCCCGTTCGTCCCGCCGACGACGAGGACCCGGGCGCCCTCCATCGTCCGCAGCGACGGCGGCTGGTCGCTCGGGACGAGCGTCCGCATCTGGATCATCCGATCGGCGAGGACGAGGTCGATGCGGGTCGTGATCTTGAGGTTGACCTCGTCGCCGTCGACGGCTTCGATCCGGGCCCCCGGGACGTACCGGAGGACGAGCGTGCAGTCGTCGGTCGCCGTCAGGTCGTGGGCAGCTTCGGCACCGTCGAAGGCGCGCACGAGGACGTCGTGGCGAAACACCTGTGGAGTCTGGCCGCGTCGGAAGCGAGCCCGGTCCGGGATCTCGATCACCTGCTCGCCGGCCACGATCACGAGCGTGTCGGCGCTCGGGATGACCGTGTCGGCCGCCTCGGCCCGGCCCGCGACGACCGGCTCGATGGCGCGTCGCACGACGTCGAGCGGGACGAGCGGACGGACCGCGTCGTGGACGAGGACCGCGTCGTCGTCGGCCACGTCGACGAGGCTGTCGAGGCCGTTGCGCGTGCTCTCGTTGCGGGTCGCGCCACCGACCACGACCGTCACCGGGACGCCGACGTCCTCGGACGCGACCAGGGCCTCCGTCTCTGGCACCCAGTTGCGGTTCGCGACGACCACGATCCGGGCGACACCGGCAGCCGCGATCGTGCGCAGGCTTCGGGCCAGGATCTGCTCGCCCGCGAGTCGGACGAACTGCTTGGGGATATCGGCGCCGAACCGGTTGCCGTCTCCGCCGGCCAGGAGGATCGCGTGCGTTCGTCTCACCGTCGTGCCTCGCGCCGCTGGTCGTCGGCTAAGCCTATGCAATAACGGCCGTCCGGGGGTCGCCGCTATCATCCCCGGCCGGGAGGACAGCCGAAAGGAGACCTGGCCTGACCCTACGCGACGATCGACCCAAACCTGCCAGCGGGCCGGCGATCGCGATCGAGTCGAGCACCTGGACGCGCATCCAGTGGACCCTCCGCACGGGTCCGCTCGATGGGTCGGCAATCGAGCCCCGCCGGATTCGCCTGCGCGAACCGACCGGTCGCCGCCGTCTCGTCCCACCCGCCGGTGCGCAGCTCGACGGCGATCGTCTCGTCGTCCGCTTCAACCCGATGCAGGGTCCCGACGACGTGCCCCTGCTGCCGGGGCGATGGGACGTCGTGGTCGCCGACGGGCCGGGTCAGTTACGGCCGGTCGTGGTCGCCGAACCCGGGCCCGTCAGAAACGGGTCATCGACCGCGCGGTTCACGGTCGGCAAGCGCGGCACGTACGTCGTCACGCCGACGGTCGGCGACGGCAGTCGCCTCGCACTCGACGTTCGCCTCGAGCCCGCGACCCCCGGCCTTCACGGACGAAGCGAGGTCCCGCTCGAGGAGGCCACCGGGGTCGACGGCGAGGATGGCGCGGTCGACGAGCCGGATTCGAACGGCAGCGCGGCCGCGGCGCCGACGCGGGCCCTCGCCGGCCGCGCCCGCCAGCTCCTCGTCTCGGTCGCGATGCGGCCGGTGGCCTGGATCCGACCGCGCGCCTTCCAGCTTGCCTTCAACCTGTTCCGCCTCGCGGCGCTCCGGAACGGCCGCCGAATCCTGTTCACGTCGGACTCGCGGTCAGGGCTGGGCGGCAACCTCAAGCTGATCCACGAGCGCATGGTGGAGCGCGGGATCGACCGTCGATACGAGCTGATGACGCTGTTCAAACCCGGCATTCGTGCCCGCCGCACCTGGCGCGACCGGCTTCGCCTGCCGTGGCTCCTGGCCCGGGCCGACATCGTTCTCGTGGACGACTACCAGCCGGCGATCTACCGGGTCCAGGACCGAAACGTGAAGATCATCCAGCTCTGGCATGCCTACGGCTCGTTCAAGACCGTCGGCTACAGCCGCGTCGGAAAGCCCGGCGGTCCCAGCCCGTGGTCGCGCGTCCACAAGAACTACACCTACGCGACCGTGGGCTCGCACAACGACGTCCCCCACTACGCCGAAGCGTTCGGGATCCCCGAGCGGCGCGTGGTGGCGACCGGTGTACCCCGGATGGACGAGTTCGTCGCGGCGTCACGGGACCCGGCGCGGCGGCAGGCGGCATACGCGGCCGTGCCCGAGGCCGTCGGCCGTCGAATGATCCTGTTCGCGCCGACGTTTCGGGGCA
Organism: Candidatus Limnocylindrales bacterium; assembly: GCA_036503395.1. Classification (GTDB taxonomy): domain Bacteria; phylum Chloroflexota; class Limnocylindria; order Limnocylindrales; family CSP1-4; genus DASSHA01. Next base: position 18 of record DASXWX010000239.1, on the reverse strand, counting down.
GCGGCGCCAAGTCGGCCC